>JAMOPD010000045.1 GCA_027064745.1 Thermococcaceae archaeon | reverse complement strand
CTAAGCAAATAATCCGGTATTGGGGATACCAAGAAAAATCCATATAAGGCAAACAAAATGGCTAACAGTGTTTTCCCTCCTTGGAATAGATATACCGTACCAGCCAGCCATATCATCCAGCCCCCAACTACTGGGAGCAATTCCAAGATTAAAGTGAATATTCCTGCAGCAATAGCTCCACTTACATTTGCAATCCCAAAAATCAAAAATGCTAATGCAAGTGAAGTTCCTTTAATGACACTAAATGCCAGCCACACCCTTAGGAGCATGTTTAGGGTTTCCTCTCCCTTTCTAATAAGACGCAATGCTAGGTCTCTCTTTTCAGAGGGGAGAATCTCATATATCTCCTTTTCAATTGCCTTAGCATTCAAAAGCACCCCATAAAACGTGAATATCAAAACGAAAACTTGTAACGTTAGTGTTGGTAGAGAGTATGTGTATGCCTGTAAGTAATCCTCAAATCTCTGGAGAATATCATTTGCAACCCTCTGAAGAACGTCATAAAGACTGGGGGGTAGATTCTGATTAAGTAGCCACTTAAAAAATACGTCGAGATAAAGGGCGAGATAGCTTTTAACTCCATTCACCCATAGTGCAAAGCCTAAAACGAATAACATCAAAAGAATCGCTAGAAGAGACGTTAGAACCAATCCCGAATTGCGTTCTCCAATCTTTTCAGCCAGGTTTTTATGCCAGGGATAAAATATATACGCTATGGTCAGGGCAAATATCACCGGGGTTAATACCGGTTTTATAGTTTCCCAAGTGAGAAAGAGTATCAGAAAGGAAATCACGATCCATACAATAGTCTCTGCTCTCATTAGAATCTCCTCAAGTATCTGAGTATAATCTCTCCAACTGCAGGCTTGTTAAACACAAAGAGCCTTTTTTTGCTTTCATCTAAGAGAAAGTTTCTACCCATAGCGATTAATCCATCTTTAAGCTTTTGAATCTGAATCCCAGTCTTTTCGAAATCTATACTCTCCTTAACTTCTCGAGGAGCATCAATCTCAGCTAACATCTTATTTACTCTATCAATGAGAGAGCGATTTATGAATTTTACTTTGCTAAGTTTAAGTTCTTCAGGGGATATTTCGCTTGGTTCCATATATATTCCCCAAAATTCCTTAGAACATTCAAATGGATACACGTATTCAGGACCATAATCCGGTAGATATAGCTCGTAAATTATTGCAAGGAGAAGCTTTCGAGAATCGGTACCATAGAACTGGATTTCTATATTAAATTTTTCATCTCTAAAGCCATTCTCAAATACCTCAAGCTTCTCCTCACACTGCATGCTTATTCACCTCTTTATGTACATGCTAATGTATCTTGGATCCATGTAGAGTGCCATACTCTGGTACACTCCAAAGTTTACCGGAATATTTCCCTTGTAGATAATAACTTTTACGCTTGATGTATTCATCATCTTTTTCAGAACTTTAATAGAGTAATCAATATTCCCTGTTTCGTCGATTAATGTCCCAGTGACATTCAATGCAAACCATGTTCTGCCTGTTGCAAATTTTTTAGTCTCGTTTATAGTCATGTTCCGACCTGCACTAACAGCGTTCAAGAAGTCAGTGAAGTATGCATCAATCATGTTTGAGATTATCTTTTTTTCTTCATCTGTGAGACTTCTCCATTCAGCCCCCATATCTTTGTATGGGCCTGTTTTAAATACCTCAACTTTTATCCCATTTCTTTCATAGTTTTGCTCTAGGTCATAGTGCACGTATATAACTCCAATGCTTCCAACATCTGCTAAGGGGTCAGCAATAATTTTATCAGCCCCACACGCTATGAAATAAGCACCAGATGCCATTGTACCTCCGGTATATGCAACAACAGGCTTGGTATAACTCAATTTCTTAACTTCCCTGTATAACTCTCTAACAGGCCCTACATACCCCCCTGGGCTATCTATCCAGAGGAGAACTCCCTCAATTGAATTGTTTTTTGCAATAGCCCTTAACTTTGGAATTAAATCGAGAGCTGTGTATTCATCTATCGGCCCGAATATAGGAACTATGGCAATTGTGGCATTGGTAACATTCTTGGAAATCTGTTTCTCTCTAAGTTGTTCTTTCAAATACTCAATCTCCTGCTGGAGTTCATCTATTTTAGCCTGCAGTGCAGTTATGTTTCCTGTTGAGACGATCACAGTCTGATTCCTTACTTCAACTTTTGCAGATGTGGTTTTATTGAATATGTATCCTTTTTGTAATTCAGAGTTCTGAAGATAAAGAAGTGTAGTGGCAATTATTGAAGTTGCAAGCATGAGTGCTAAAATGAGTGCAATATATTTCCAGATTTCCTTCTCTCTTTCGTTCATCCTACCACCTATTTTGGTATCCCTTATGGGATTTTTAAATATACCCTAATTCCCTATGTCTTTGGTTGTGCATTATGCTTTGTCAAAATTTTAACAGATACTGTCCTGACAGTATCATTTTAACATCTGCTAAGATTTTTATAGTTACCTTGCAGATATCGCAATAAGGTGAATACCATGGAGATAGGAGTAAGTGTGTACCCACAATTTATCAGTAAAGACAAGACACTGGCATCGCTGCTGGCAGATGTGAAAATCAAGAACTACGATTTTGTGTCCATTTTTCCCCATGCTCTTGGGCTGATAAAGAACGGCCAAGTCATAGAGAAGGCAATGAGAGAAGTTGAAATAACGCTGAAAGGTGTTGGCATTGATTACATAATAAGGATGCCAATATCCGTCAACCTCAGGGACCATATTTATTACACAAGACATTTTAAGGTTGCAAGGGCGGTTGCCGATGTTGCAATAAAACTAGGTGCCAAGGTTATAGTAATGCAGAGTGGAAGAACTGGAAGGCTTGACCTTGAGATAGAAGCAATTCAACAGCTGGCTGATATGGTGAAGCCTTTTAACATAAAGATTGCCCTTGAAAATACTTTTAGCGTTAAGGACACTCTCTATGTTGTGGATAGTGTTGATAGGGACAACGTGGGCTTTGCCCTTGATGTCGCTCATGCATTTTTAAGTGCTCAAGGAGACGAAAATAAGCTTCTTGATGACGTCAAGCTTGGAACAGAGAAAACTATAATCCTGATGATACATGATAACTTTGGAAAGTTATTCCCACAAGTAGAGCCAGAAGATGCACTAGCCTATGGTGTTGGAGATTTACATTTAATGCCTGGTGAAGGGAAAATTCCATTTGGAAAACTATTAAAGCTCTTTGGTGATGTTCCAATCCTTCTCAAAATTAAAGACCCTGAAAAATTCAGAAAGATTCCAACAAAACAGGGCCTTATAGAACTCTTAACCAGTCTCTAAGCTAGATCTCCAGTCTTTCTTTTATAACTTTAAAAACCTCACCGAAAGCTACTCCAATAATCTCTTTTTTTCTTGTGAAATGTGTGATGTCATCGGTAAAGTTGGCTTTCAAAATTTGAACAGCTTCTTCTATTGTTATTTTATTCTCAAGCCATGCATAGGCAAATATAGCCTCTGCTATATCCCCTTTTTCATGTTTATCAGTTCGCGGCGGGAGCAGGTACCTCAAACCAGCCAGCTCAAGCGCTATCGCGAGGGATGCATTTGGAACCCTTCCTGCAGAAGGATGGCCGAGGTACTCACTCACAGCGAGGGAGAAAACAAAATTTACAAGAGAGTCACCAAACTTGGAGAGATTCTTATCTTGAAAATCTCTAGAGTATTTCATAGGAGGCCACTTCCCTCACTCCCTTGTGGCCTCTTCCCAAAGATTTAGAACCTCTCTAGCCCTGTCAAATATCTTCTGAGCAGCCTCTTCAAGTGCCTTTTCTGGTGTTATTTTACCATCTGTAACAACTTTAAATTTTGGTTTCCTTGCTGTCAGTATTGGATGCTCAATAGTATAGCCTGCGAATACTATATGCTTGTTTTCGTGAAGTACCTCATTAAGTAGTCCTGCGAAAGTATGATCCTCTCCCTCAAGATAGAACTCCAGTGAGTTTCCATCACGCTTTATAACCTCAATCCTCATCAACATCACCCCGTAGGTGTTCTAACAGCCTGTTCAATGCCTGCTCCTTATTCTTCACGAGTTCGTATTTAAACTTATCCTCTTTATACTCAGCT
>JAMOPD010000044.1 GCA_027064745.1 Thermococcaceae archaeon | reverse complement strand
CAGGAGCCTTTCCTCCGGGCAGAACAAGGGCATCAAACTCGTCCGGATTGACATCACTGAATGCCAAGTCGACTTTAACAGAATAGCCATGCTTACCTCTTATTTCTCCTCTTTTAAAGCTGGCAATGTAGACCTCATGACCTTCTTCCTTCAGTCTGTGAAGGGGGTATATCAACTCCAAATCCTCAAAGTCATCCGCACTTAAGAACAGTATCTTCATACAACCACCTCCATGCCATGTGAAGGTTGGAAGTAGGCATTTATAAGCATTTTTAAACAAAATCGCATCTTGCAGTATCAAAAATAGGAATTAAAGGGGGAGCTCTGTTGTCTCCTTATGAACCTTCAGAACGACCATGGTATGAGTGGCAACAACACCTTCAATTTCTCCTATGGTATCCAAGAATTCATTAAGCTCTTCACTGTTTTTAGTTCTTATCTTGACGAGCATGTCATAATCTCCAGTGGTTTCGTATATTTCAACTATCTGGGGATACTTTTTCAGCTCGGATGCAACATGTGAGTACTTACCAGCTTTTGACTTTATCAGTATGAAAGCAAGAAGCATAAAGCCGAGTGCATCCGGATCGAGGATAACCGTGAACTTTCTGATTATCCCATGCTCCTTAAGCTTTTTTATCCTTTCATAGACTGTTGATTCTGCGAGACCAACTTCTTTTGATATCTCCCTCAGCGGCGTCCTGCTGTTTTTCTGAAGGATTGTAAGGATTTTCCTATCGATATCATCCAAACTTGCTCGCATAACACTCACCGCATAAAAAATTTTCGGGATAGTATATAAATTTGCCGATAACTCCCCACATTTGGCAATGGCAGTTTATTTCAATTTTAGGGCATATAATTTATCCTGACTGCCTCACCTCCTGATACTCTCAGGAGTTAGACAGCCCGCCAGGCGCTCTCACGGATTATCCTGAAAGTATGCATTATTCAGCCAAAAAGTTTTTATTTAGTTTTAACTTTCAAATAGCTGGGGTTTTAATCCGATTGGGAACTATTCTAAAATTAGGGAAGGGGAAGAGACCATGCAAGTGAAAGTGGATCCAGAAGAAATTAAGAGGATAAAGGCAGAGATTGAGGCGCTTGAAAAAGAAAAGAAAGAGATTCAAGCAAAATTGGATGAGCTTCAGAAGGAGCTGAACATATGGATACAAAAAAGGGATGAAAAAAACAATGAGGTGAAACAGCTCCGCCAGAAGGCCAGGGAGTTCAAGGCCAAGCGGGACGAAATCAACAGACAAATTCAGGAACTAAAAAAGAACCGGGAAGAGATAAACGCCAAGCTGGACCTTCTCTATCAGGAGATTCTTGAATATAGAACCAAAAGGGATGAATATAACCAGCTTCGCAGATTAAAAATGCCGAGTGAAAAGATACAAGAAAGGATTGAAAAACTCGAATGGGAGCTGCAGACAAATCCCACAATAACCCCTGAGAGAGAGAAGCAGATAGTTGATCAAATCCAGGTTTTAGCGACCGAGCTTGAGATAATACAGCAGGCAGAGAGATTCCATCAGAGGCTTCAGGAGACCAGAAAGAAAGTCGAGAGCCTGAAGAAAGCAAGGCGAGCAATAAGCATGGAAATACAAAAGCTTGCAAACCAGAGCCAGCAGTTCCATGAGCAGATGATAAAGGCATTCAACCAGGCGGATGAGGTTAAGAAAGAGGCTGACGAGTATCATGCTAAGGTTGTTGAGCTCAGGGACAAGATAAGGGAAGTCCGGAGAGAGCTTAGGGAAGTCGAGAAGAAGATTATGGAATTCGATGAAAAACACAAGGAGCTTATAGCTTACAAAATGGTCGCTAGAATGAGAGCAAGAAGAGATAGCAGCTTTGAGAAGGCTGTTGAAGCTTTGGAGAAGTTCAAACGCGGCGAAAAGCTCACGTTAGATGAGCTCCTCCTGCTGCAGAGATACAATCTGGTGTAAATCCTATGGAAATCCTCAGGCATGAAGGTCCTGGAAGGCTTGGGTTAGTTCGGTTAAAAGGAAAATCATTCAAAACTCCCACTTTAGCTGGGTTAGATTTTACCCTGTCTCCTTTTAACTCATACTTCTATCCTAGAGATTATTCTGATTATGACTTTGTCCTTGCCCCTTCGATTCCAATAAGTTTCTACACACCTCCGGAAGTCATTGAAAAGGCATTCAGGAGGCTTTATGAGGTCGATTATTCAAAATTTAACACTCTTTATGTGCCCATGCTGAGGCATGTTGAATATCTGGAGGAGTTTATTAAAAATATCCTAGAGATGGATAAGTTTGATGCGGTTTATCTGGGCAACTCCAAGGTTGCCATCAGGGAGTACAGGCGGTTTCTTCAAAATCTCCGTCTGATACGTGAAGCAGACCCGAACCTCATGATAATAACAGATCTTGAACCCTTTTTCTACCCTCTGACCGTTTATCTCGGCGTTGATGCCTTTGATACGCGCTCGCTGAAGCTCTATGATTTTCATAAAAAGGGCTTCACACAGTATTCTCCCATTCTCTGGGAAGAGGAGGCGAATTCAATTGAATTTGCCAAAAAAAGCATTGCTCTCGTAAGAAAAGCCCTTGAAGAAGGGAAACTCCGCTATCTCGTCGAAAACTTCTTCCCAACCCAGAGCCATGCCGGAATCCTGAGGATAGCCGATCTGGAGCACGGGGATTACCTTGAAAGATACACGCCAATCCAAAAGGAGACAGTCTACTTCATAAGTGATGCATCGATAAGAAGGCCGGAAGTTAGGAGGTGGCATCAGAGGGTTGTGGAGAGGTTCGAACCGCCTGGAGCGGAACTCCTGCTTCTCTTTCCATGCTCTGCTAAAAAGCCCTATTCCTTTTCACGCTCTCACACCCTCTACCGAAAGGCCGTAAAAGAGGTGTTGGGCTCTGGAATTTACAGAGTCCATGAGCTGATTCTGACATCTCCTTTCGGCGTCGTGCCGAGGGAATGGGAGTGGCTGGCAAAGTATGACATAGTTGTAACCGGCCACTGGAGCGAGGAGGAAATTAAGCCTGCCGCAGAGCTTTTGGCAAAAACAATTGAGAAGTACCCCAGAGACATTCCAATAATAGCTCATCTCGACGAGGCCTACGTTGAGATAGCGAAGCTCGCTGGCGAGCTCTCCGGCAGGGAGATAATCTTCACCCGCGTTGAGAATGGCACAACGAGCAGAGAAAGTTTGAAATCCCTCACCGAAACCCTGAAGGAGTTCGAGCTTGAGGGGACTAAGGAAGACCGGGCTTATCGCTTCAGGGAGAACATCAGGAAGGTCTTTGATTTCTACTTTGGTTTAGGGGCTGGAAATGCAGTCCTTCCGGACGACGGGCAGGTCAAGGATAGTAAAATGCTCCGTCTCTTCGTTGAAAACCAGCAGACGGGAACCTTCAGGGATGGCGTCATAAGCGTCACGCCCTTCGGAATGCAGAGGATATACGACTCCCTCAAGTCATACTGGGTGAAGATAGACTTTGAGCTTAGAGGAGATGTATTCGCGGTCGGCGTAAACGAAGCCGACGAGAGGATTCGCTCGGATGACATAGTCGGAGTCGTTCGCGATGAGAAGGTTGTCGGCGTCGGCAGGGCTGTTCTCTCTGGAGAGGAGATGGTTAAGGCGAAAAGGGGCATTGCCGTAAAGGTGAGAAAGCGGGCTTAATCCGAAACCTTTTTTACCCCAATGCCCAGTAAATTCTATGGTGGTTGGATGAGAAATTTTCTCGCAGTCATGATTTTCCTCCTCACGGTGGGGCTGGTCTCGGCTGATGGCTTCATCTATACTTATTCATCCATAACTGGCAATGGGGATGACGTTCTTATACTCATTGAATGGACTCCGACAATGATAGACCCCCTCTGCGCCCCTCGGCCATGCTGTTACAACGAGGTTCCTGCTGACTGCTGTCACTACATTGTTTTCTATGCTAACACCAGCGGAGTTTATTATGTGCGCTATGTGTACAGTCCTGCTACATTTTCCTCTGAAAATGGCACGTATCTTTTAATCGGAAACGTTATCTATCGAGCCTATAACGGATGCTTTCAAAAGTTGGGAGGGGTTATTGGGAAGGTTAAGTTTGCATTTCCATATATAGCTGCAAAAACATCTAGGGAGCTTAGTATTTACTACATTGATGGTAACATGAGCAGGGTAGGCTCGGTAAAGGTATCACCTCAATGCACATTTGACCTGAGTTCCAAGAACCTCATAGTGAGCTGTCCAAATGGCACCAAGATGTTTAATCTGAGTCCGGTTGGAATTTTTGAGGTTCCTTCTGTGAGTACATGGGAATTTATGAAGAGCAAACGCCCCTCAATGGGGGAGGGGAGACTGGAAAATGGGACATTGGTGTTCTCGAATGGCACTGAGGTTTACAGGATTTCTGCGGGTGAGTTTTTGCCATATCTCTATGACGGGAGGGAGTTAAAACTACTGACTGGAGTTTTTATGAATGATTACCTTCTCATCTTGCCACCTGTGATGAGCTATGCCTACTGCGTTGATAATGGAACATTTGAGAGCAGTCTAGGCTTTTCATCATTCATATCTAAGTCAGGGTTTGTTCTCTATGATTTCAAGCTCGATGACTTCAAGCCAGTCTATGCATTTCTATACAACGGAAGCCTCAGGGCGGTGCTCCTTTTTCTCCCTACAGGCAGCTACTTCAGGCCGCTGGCAATGAATGTAACCATCAGAAAAAGCTGCCTATATCGGACAAAACTCACCCAAACTGAAACCTCTCCACAAGGAACGAATTCAACGGCAGAGACCCGAAATAGAATATGTGGGCCGGGTATGGTAATTCTCCTGAGCTTGCTGTTCATGAGAAAACGCTAAACCATATACCCAGAGAGGGAGTCAGGAGAAACAACCGCTGGACTGAAGCTCATAGCGAGGAACAAGGCTTGGTTCATTCTCGTCGTTGATAAGGCCGACAGGGAGCGGAAGGAAATTGAGAAGCTGATTGAAAAATGGAAAGATTAAAACAGAAAAGACAACTATCCAAATATACTAATTTGGCATGCACCCTGACGTCCTTGGACGAGACCAAGGAGAACGTATTATCAAACACTAAGTAATATGTGCCTCCATTGTATAGATCAACGGTAGTATACACTTTTGTAACTTGGCCACTATTATACACTACTCGTCCATTTTAATGATGATATCATCCCCGAACCTCCCCTAGCTTCGAACTCCAACTTGACCCTGACATCGCTAGCCTCATACGGTACACTAAAACTAAACTTTCTTATAGCTCTCGTCCACAGTACAAGTGTCACTGACTATAGTTATTGTTCTCTCATGGGGCACAGCTTCCTGAACAGTTTCTGGAGCGTTAACCCCAAGAATATTATCAATACAATCCTGACAATAGCCCCCGATCCCTATTAGGAGTTTTTTCATATCGACCATGGTATCACTCATACTAGTAGAACCGTTCAAGTTAAAAAGTTTTTATTATGACACTTCATACTGTCAGGATAACCCGTGAGCTGATAATAAACTGGTATAAGACTTCCTGACAGTATCATGTTAATGTGACAATTTAAATATCGTATCACCTGACAACAAGGCTACACCCTCCAAAATTTGAGAGTATCCAAAACTCACAAAATCTCTCCCCTCCCCTCGAAAAACGCCTCAAGTTCCTCATCACTTATCTCGCCTTCAGTGTAACCCAGCTCCCTCTTCTGCAGCTCAATCAACCCTGGTGTGAGCAAAAGCTTCCCGTTCAGCTTTGGAACGGCATAGTGCAGGGTGATTTCACTGAAATCATCGAGTTTTATAGTTGGGTTCTCTTCATATTCAATCTCGGTAAGGCGTTTGCCATCAGCTATCAGTTTGGCAACTATTGAAGCACCATCAATTGAGTATTGAGGCTCCCCCATGTGCCTGACCTGCACACCTTCCATCTTCGAGGTTATGAACTCCTTCGTTCGTCCCCGTGGCACGGCATCTCCCAGAATTCCGCCGACAACTATAATCGTATCCTCCCCTATGTCCTCAGGTTTGAGCTCTTCCTCCGCCTGTAAATCAAGGACGATTACTTTTGACCTCTCAAGGGGAAACTTTGTAATGCTCTCTGCTAGAACGCTCCCCAGTTTTGCGAGCTTTTCCCGCTCGTCTCTCCTGACGTTGGTGAAAATCAGCTTGTCCTTCCACCACATGCTCACGTGTTTGTATTCAAGCCAGAGCCACTCGCTTATATCCTCAAGATGCTCGATAATCAAGTATGCCATTTTCCCACCGGCTTAAGTTAGCTCAAGAGTTTTTAAACCATGATGATTATGCACTTTTATGAACTATCAAAGAAGATATACCAGAATAGCTGAAGGTTAGAAATGCCTTTGGACAGATTTTTCCAGCCGCTGAGAAGAGCTTTGAGTTTTGCTAAGGCCAAGGTTCTTGAAATTGGCATTGCCACTGGAAAGACACTTAGGTTTTATCCAAAAGATGTTGATCTTTATGCCATTGACGGTACAGAAAAATCCTCGAAATTGCAAAGAGAAAAGCGAAAAACTGGCTATTCTTCATTTGTCTTCTGCATAATTCCAAATCCAGCAGGGGCCATGTTTGAAATTAGACGTATTCTTTCTTAGAACATACAAAGAGTGATCTTTTAAACTGCTTCTTGAAACCTGCAAAGTTTATCCTTTGGCCTCTGATAGACATACTATCAGCTGTGAGAGTGCCTGATAATCCGGTATAGGACTGCCTAACTCCTGACAGTATGCTGATAGGGGATGATACACTTAGAGATACTCATAAGCTTGTGAAAGACTTTTTTGAAGTTGAGCTTGAAGAAAACTATTACAATGGAATAGTCAGGCCAGAAAGCTCACATAACGCAGCATTCATAGAGTATCTCAACGTCCCTAACGGTTTTTGCCCATTCGATAATCTTCCTTGGAGGATTTGTGAGCCTGTCAATTCCGGACAGAATAGCTCCCCTATCGAACTCCAGCCGCCATCTTCCGCGTGGTCGCATACATCCTACACTTAACTCTCCATCGAACTTTCCCCTTGCGTATCTCACTACTTTTAGACTTTCTTCAACTCCAGGTGCTTCAATCTCTTCCATTTCGGTGCCTTTAGTTGGTATTAACACATCCAGAACAAGAACATCTATAGGGTATTGGAGGAGAAGGTCTATTGCCCTATACTCCCACCATATTTTTCCAAAATCAAGACCTATTGTTATGTGGGGTGCAACTCTAACTCCAGCCTTTGTTAAAATGTCAAGGATTCTGAGATAATCCTCAACCTTTCTGTCTATTTTATAAACACGTCTGATTACTCCATCATCACCAACGAAGTCAAGCGAGACAACATCGACGTATTTAACCCATTCGAGGTCGCTTTCGTCAATAAAGCCCACATGGGCATTGAGCTTAAGGTTGGTCTCCCTCTTTATAGCTTTGATTTCATCGGCAAACTTATCGAGAGGAACCTTCAACCTTGAATCCATTCCTCCGCTCAGGAGACAGCCAGTGTATCCTTTCTTTTCCATTTCCTTACATTTTTCCAGCAGAGAAGAACGGGTAACTTTGAGCATGCCCTCAAGATAGTGCCTTCCGCAATGGGCACAGTTTAGGAAACAGTAGCTACCTGTTAGGGAGATTGAAGGGAATCTAACGCCGGGAATGTATATTTTGAGCTTTTTCATTCGACTCACCTTCAATCTGAATAAAATTGAAAGGGATCAGAGGAAGGGATTGTGGAACTTCCTTCCCGGATAAACCGCTATCCCTTCAAGCTCCTCCTCAATCCTTATGAGCTGGTTGTACTTGGCGTTTCTATCCATCCTTGCGGGGGCACCTGTTTTTATTTGGCCTGCGTTGATGGCAATCGCAAGGTCTGCTATAAATGGATCATCCGTTTCCCCGGAGCGGTGTGAGACGACAACGCCCCATCCCGCGCGGTAGGCTGTGTAGGCTGCGTCGATTGCCTCGCTCAAGCTGCCTATCTGGTTAACCTTGAGAAGGAGAGCGTTTGCTGCATCCATCTCGATGGCCTTTCTTATCCTCTTCGGGTTTGTGACAAATATGTCGTCTCCTACAATCTGTATTTTGCTTCCGAGTTCCTTTGTTATCATTGCGAATCCTTCCCAATCCTCCTCATGGAACGGATCTTCAAGTGATACTACTGGATATGTTGATATGAGTTCCTTGTAAAGCTCCAAAAGCTCGCCACTAGTGTATTCCTTCCCATTGACGACGTATTTACCAATGTCAGGATGATAGAACTCGCTTGATGCTGGATCCATTGCGAATGCTATCTCATCGCCGGGTTTGTAGCCGGCTTCCTCAATTGCCTCTATGAGGAGTTCAAGTGGCTCATGAGGCTCCTTCAGCGGCGGGGCAAAGCCACCCTCATCGCCAACGTTAACGGCGTCCTTGCCGTACTTATCGGCGATGACTCCCTTGAGAACGTGATAGGTCTCAGAGACCCACCTTATCGCTTCTCTGAACGAGTCCGCTCCAACCGGCATTATCATGAACTCCTGGAAGTCGAGCTCGTTGCCCGCATGCACACCTCCATTGATGACGTTGCTCATCGGGACGGGCATGACATAGGCGTTGGTTCCACCTATGTACTGGTAGAGTGGCAGGCCGAGCGTATTGGCTGCGGCTTTGGCAACAGCTAAAGAAACTCCCAAAATTGCATTGGCACCGAGATTACTCTTGTTCTCGGTACCATCGAGCTCAAGCATGAGCATGTCAATATCTCTTTGGAGCGTAACATCCATTCCTATTATTTCGGGTGCAATTATTTTGTTGACGTTTTCAACAGCCCTTCTAACACCTTTTCCGTGGTATCTCTTACCGCCATCTCTAAGCTCTAAAGCTTCGTGAGTTCCTGTTGAGGCTCCGCTCGGAACTGCAGCTCTGCCCATAGCTATTGGCGTGTAGACCTCAACCTCTACCGTTGGGTTTCCTCTGGAATCTAGAATCTCTCTTGCCAATACGGCGGTAATTTCAAATGGATTTTCCATATTATTCACCTCGAGTGGTGTTAGTTTTTATCTCTTAAAACTTTTTACTCACATACCCGTGCTGTCAGGATAACCTGTGAGCTGATAATAAACCAGTATATGGCTGTCTAACTCATGATAGTATCTGTTTGGATATGCAAAGATTTTTAAATAAAAAATTCAAGCTAAAACTTGAAAATGGAGGTGATAACATGAGTGATCCCACTGAAGTACTCGTTCCATATGCAAAGTGGATTCTTATGGGAATTACGCTCCTCTATCTCGCCTATGTTTATGCCAATAAAAACAAATTCAAGCAGGCAAATACAGTGGCTATATCCGGAGTCATGGCCGCCTTGGTTACGGTTGCAACAAATCTGATAAAAGTCAATGTGGCCCAAACAGGTGGTTACCTGAACTTTGGAGATACGATGGTAATGTTTGCGGCAGTCCTCTTCGGTCCAGCTGTAGGAGCCTTTGCTGGTGGAGTTGGCTCAGCTCTCGGTGATATTGTCGGAGGTTATGCTGGGTGGGCACCTATAACACTTGTTGTCAAAGGACTTGAAGGTCTAGTTGTTGGTTATATCTCCTCAAAGGGCAAGGGAGAATTCTCAATGATCATGTTGGGAACGATAATTGGTGGAGTCATTATGATACTAGGTTATTTTGTGGCTGAGATTTATCTGGTAGGACTAGCAAATGCAAAGGTGGAAATACCAGTTAACATGGCCCAAGCTGTTACAGGAATAATCATAGGTGGCGGTTTAGCGTATATGATAAAAAGAATATATCCAGATGTTGAAGACCTTGTTTAAAGTTTAAGAGGTTAAAGCTTAAACATCTATATTCCTAAACTCCTCCCACATTTCTCTTTCTTTTAAGAAAGGTTCTATCGAGACTCTCCGTGATGCCTTTCTCATTTGGCCTAGATACTGAGAATCAGCTATAACTGCATCGTATTCAAGCTCTTCTATCTCATACAGAGACAGCCCACACTCTGATAAGAAATCCCTGGTATATGAAAGAAATTTTGGACCTACAAGTATTATATCTGGATTGAGACCTTCTTTTGATAATTCTGCTATGGCAGATTTTATTAATCCCTCCACATCCTCTCTCTTTATAGTTATCTCACCCATCCGTCACTCCCCCCTTGATTTCATTATTTTCACGCCGCTTGATGTTCCAATCCTCGTCGCACCGGCCTCTATCATAGCCAGTGCCTGTTCATAGGTCCTTATCCCTCCAGCTGCTTTAACACCCATCTCCTCACCAACCACCTTTCTCATGAGCCTGACATCCTCAACGGTCGCTCCTCCTGTTCCGAAGCCTGTTGAAGTCTTCACGAAATCCGCTCCAGCTTCCTTTGCCAGCTCACAGGCCTTAATCTTCTCCACCTCGGTGAGGTAGCAGGTCTCGATGATGACCTTAACTTTGGCCTCCTTCTCGTGAGCAACCTTGACTACTTCCTCTATATCCTTCCTAACGTAGTCGTAATCGCCATCCTTGAGGGCACCGATATTTATGACCATGTCGAGCTCATCGGCACCATCATCCAAAGCCTTCTTCGCCTCTGCAACTTTGACCTCCGTTGGAGTTGCTCCGAGTGGAAAGCCTATAACCGTGGCAACCTTTATGTTCGATCCCTTCTCGCTCAGGTAGTCCTTGGCGAGCTTGACGCGATAGGGATTGACACAGACGGCATAGAATCCATACTTCTTGGCCTCATCGCAGAGCTTTATTATATCTTCCTTCGTGGCATATGCCTTTAGGTTTGTATGATCTATAAACTTTGCAATCTCAATTTCCATCACTATCCCCATTAATGAATATGTTATGAGGAATATTTAGACCTTTTCCCTCAAAAATGGGCATCTTCCAGAAAAATTTGAGGACATGGGAACTAATCCAATCCATATCTCCAAGTCATAGAGAATTTTTCTATCTTCATGACATTTTCAAGAACTCGATGCTGGCTAAATGATAACCTGAATTATTGATGTGAAGAGTTATATTTCCACTGGAACTTGTGGATTAATGATGAGACAACTCCAAGAATCTATAATTGACATATCTTATACCAAAAACATCAAAAAGCTCTTCGATTTTCTTTAAATCCTCCTCTGTAAGTTTTTCTTCCCCATATACAGCAACCCATAACCTGCCATTTGGAACTTTGATAACTTTTTCTGGATCTATGCTGTGTCCCTTCAAGCATTTATCAAACTGAGGGTTTGGCTTCCATGTGCAGATGCCATTAACACAGCCACAGGTGGTTAGCTTCAGACAATCATACCAAGCAGCATAGATACATGGCGTCACTATGTTACCAGCCTCATCTTTGGGAGCACACACTTCTCCAGAACAACCACCAGTTGCACAGTCTGAATCTGTTGAACATTCTTTCTTAATATCCTGAGAAATCTGGACGAGTATGTTATCTTTTCTGAAGGTATAACTACCACTTACATCCCACCCAAGTTTCTCAGCTTTCTTCAAAGCATCCTCCGTGAGCAGAATGGAGAGAGGTACTTCTGCATGGGCATAGCTCATGTTGGGGCTCTTCGGCGGTATCTGAATTCTAACATGAAGGCCTTTACTGCTGTTCCACAAGATTACAGCAACCCTCTCATCATAGTGGGAGCGGTAGATTATCTTTCCACCCTGAACCAAAACATCTGGAGAACTATAGAGGGGAGCCAAATTATAAGTGATTCCCGGTTTATTAAGAAGTACTTCAACAGCCAAATTATCCATTGGAGTCACGCATGCTTGCGCCAGAGGGAAAAACATTAATAAAAAAATAAAAATTAGTACAATACTCTTTTTCACTTTTCTCACCAGTTAATTTTATGTACTCATTGTATAAAGCCCTGTCCATAGTTTCAAATGAATTTGAAGCAAAATTTTGATGGGTATGTGGGTACTGTCAGGATAAGTTAGAGGCTCTCACGGATTATCCTGACAGTATGAAACTGAGGAAAAGTTAAAATCGAAATTAAAAGTTGAGAAGGTATCATTCAAGAGCAGCCTTTAAGGCATTCTCGAATATCTCTGATGCCACATCAATTTCTTCTTTTTGTACTATTAGGGGTGGAATGAACCTTATGCTGTTGTCGCCGCAGCCGAGGAGTATAAGCCCGCGCTTGACGGCCTCCTTGACGATAGCATTTCTCAGCTTGGGGTTCTTCTCCTTGGTGTCCTTGCTCTTGACAATCTCAATCGCCTGAGCCAGTCCAATACCTCTAGCGTCTCCAATGACCTCGTACTTCTCTTCAAACTCTTTCAGGCGCTTGTGGAGGTACTCACCAACCTCTTGGACATGTGAGAGGAGCTCCTTGACTATCTCGACGACCTCTATTCCTGCAGCTATCGCAACTGGGTTGCCGCCGAAGGTCGAGGCGTGCCTGCCCGGCTTGTCAAAGGCAATATCAGCTCTGTGGACGACACCCGCTAAGGGGATTCCGCCGCCTATGGCCTTACCGAACTGGATGGTGTCCGGCGCTATTCCAAAGTGCTCGATAGCCCAGAACTTTCCGGTCCTTCCGACGCCCATCTGAACCTCGTCATCTGCCAGGAGAATTCCGTAATTATCTGCCAGCTTTTTCAGCTCCCTGAAGAAGTTCTTTGGCGGAACGACGTAGCCGCCCTCACCCTGTATCGGCTCAAAGACTATGGCCCCGACCTCGTGGGGCGGGACGTGGCGGAATACATACTCCTCGATGAACTCAATAACGCGATTGACCAGCTCGTCCGGATCGGCGTAACCATCGATGTGCCAGGGGTTCCTGTAGGGGTTTGGATAGGGTATGTGCTCGACTCCAGGCATGGTCGGGAAGAACCTGTCCTGCTGAACCCATTTACTGGCCGTCAGGGACAAAACGGCCTGGCTTCTTCCGTGGAAGGCGTGGTAGAAGGCGATGAACCTCTTCCTTCCGGTGCCGTACTTGACGAGCTTCATCATAGCTTCGTTTGCTTCTGCACCGCTGTTCTGGTAAACCACTTTCTTCGGAAAGTCTCCTGGGGAAATCTCGGAGAGCTTTTGAGCGAGTATTATCGCGTTTTCATAGAAGAAATCGTTCAGTGCGAAGTGGGTGAACTTCTCTGCTTGTTTTTTGATAGCTTCAACGACTTTTGGGTGGGTGTGGCCAACGTTCAACACGCCAACACCGCTTCCGAAGTCATAGAAAGTGTTTCCATCGACATCATGGACTAAGATTCCTTCACCATGGTCGATAACTATAGGAAGGGTTTCTGGATCTTGTGTTGTTGTTGCTAAGAGTTCAAAATTCCTCTTTATGACTTCCTTTGCCTTTGGCCCGGGTAGTTCTTTAACATTAGGTTTAACTACCATACTTCATCACCGAAAAAAATACGTATGAAACTATATAACTCTATGTTCATTAATGAACATCTTTGACCGAAGAATTTTCGGAAAAATGAGGGGGAATGCTTGATAGTCTCCATGCTTTTCAAATTTTGGAACCTTTTAAGAATTGGGTTGAGGACTCAAATTTCAAGATCTGAACAGAACTGAGACAGAGTTATGGACAGCCAAACATAAAGCTGATGAAAATGATAGCTAGGAAACTATTGCTCGACGAGCTCGTTGAGGTTTTTAATCTTCTTTTTTGTAAAGATATATATTGTCCTTCTGCCACTTTTTTCTGTTTTTATTGTGATTCCCATTTCTGTTTCTCCTGCACCGTACCCTCTTAGGGTGTGTTCGATCTCAGAGAGTCCAGTTTTTCCGAGATTCTCGTTGTAAAATGTTCCTAGTGGCAACGTTCCTATAGTTTTTTCCTTCAAGATGAATTTCTCATAGGCTAAACCTATAGTTATCTTCCCTCTCTTTTTCAAGAGAGATTTTGCCTTTCTTAGGCCAGTAACAGGGGAATAAGGTTTGCCTTCTAGAATTATTGCTTTGACCCCAATCTCACTCAGTTCGCTAAGAAGATTTTTATATCCTTCAAGATCTTGTTTCATTGTCCTTGATGGAAGCTTTGAAGCTTCAATGTCATAAAGAATCTCCTCAAAATGCTTATCTATGCAGTCTTTTAGACCTGACTCTTCCAACAGATATTCAAGTCTTTCTCCTTTTCTACCTGATGTTATAACTCGTTTTATTTCTTCCTTGTTGTATCCTTTTAGGTAAAGTTGCTCGATGTAATCAAGAGTTACGTGAAGTATTGCAGCTTTAGACCCTCAATACCGTATTCGTCGTATATTTTCTTGATAATCTTTATACCTTTACTATCCAGTTCAGTGAATAGATACTGGGCTTCTTTTCTTACATTTCTCGGAAACATTTTGGAAAATTTTATGAGGCTTTTCTTAACTTCACCCAGGGTTAGGCCATGTATGAGTCTTACAACTGCCTCAGTGCTTATCACATGGGTTACCATAACTTTAACGGCATCATGATGCTCCATGTCGTCTATTATTCTGTCAATTTCATTGGCAAATTCTCCATCAAAACCGCATTCTTCAGCCCATTTCCTATGAAGCCTATGACTTGGCACCCAAACCACCAAATTGTTGTTATTGAATTTTTCTCAAAAAGTTAAATGAGATGAAAAACATGAAACCAGAGAATTCATTCCATGACCTTTGAGTTCCATTCCTCAAGGAGCTCTTTAGCGGAATTAGCGGCTATCGCTCCCTGGCCTACAGCAACAGCTATCTGCTTGAAGATGTTGGTTATGTCTCCAGCAGCGAAGATTCCCTTCACCTTGGTGCGCATGTGCATGTCTACCGGGATGTATCCGTACTCATCGGTTATACCGAGATGTTTAACGAAGTCCGTCTTTGGCTCGTAACCGATAAAGATAAACACTCCATCAACGGCCATTTCCTTTTCTTCACCAGTTATGCGGTTTCTGAGCTTGACAGCTTCAACTCTGTTTTTTCCTTTTATCTCGGTGACTATTGTGTTTAATATAGCCGGTATGTTGGCATTCCTAAACCTGTCCTGCAGTATTTTATCAGCTCTGAACTTATCCCTTCTGTGCACCAGTGTGACATCAACGCCTATGCTCTTCAGATAAAGAGCTTCCTGCAATGCTGTATTTCCTCCTCCTACTACGATAACTTTTTTGCCCTTGAAGAGTGGCCCGTCACAGGTGGCGCAGTAGGAAACACCTCTCCCAGTTAACTCTTCCTCACCTGGAATATGAAGCTTTCTTGGGGTTGCACCAACAGCTATGATTATGCTCTTTGCTTTGTACTCCCTACCATTCTTTGTCCTAACTACAAATTTGCATGGGCCTTCATAGTATGCACACTCTGTAGGATCTATTCTTTCAACGTCATCAAATATTACCTCGACACCAAGCCTTTTGACATGCTCATGCATCCTTGCTGTGAGCTCTGAACCACTTATACCATCAGGAAAACCGGGATAGTTCTCTATAATGTCCGTCAGTGCCATGTTTCCTCCGAGATCTCTGCTGATTATTCTTGTCTCGAGGCCGAATCTTGCCGCATAGATAGCTGCCGTAAATCCAGCGGGCCCGGCACCGATGATGAGAACATCCCATACTTTGCCTTCCTCCTCCTTCGAGCGCGAAAATCCTGTCAAACTGAACATTCTCTCACCTCCAAATTCAGCTAATCTGAGCCATTTAAAAGCATTATGGAACATCAGTGGGTAATAGAAGATCATATGAGAGCCATATCTCTGTCAAGGATTAAATGAAGGGTATAACCGCTGAATGCCGCAAATCCTACGAAGAGGGATTCTTCATAGCTGATTTTGATTCCGATATGAACGAGAGCAAATACCGTCCCTCCGTATATCAAGGCAAACAGCAAGGAATGAACTATGCCTCTATGCTTTGGCATAATTGCCGTGAATACATACCATGAGGCAAATGCTACAGCAGCTGCTATCCCCCAGGTGAGAGTCAGGTTTATCCAGTTCTGTGATGAGATGTTGATATAAGAATAAATCCGAATGAAAACTGCACTTCCGACTGCAACGGCAACTAATGGTTTTGTCCCACGGTGTATTAATGCATCAGGATGATCCATATCTGGTAAATCGCTTCCTAAGACGTAAACGGCATATCCCAGAATAAGAGCCATTGTAGTGAGCTTGAATGGAACTCCAACAGCCGATAGAACGCCTGCTACAGCTACAGCTATTGGATAACTAGCTATTCCGCTAAGTACGTGAGTATCATAGTTTGGCATTGGACATCACTCTTCTTCAGCCTGTTCTTCCTCTAAGAACTTTCTCACGTATTCTGGGACTTTATAATTGCCCTTTGGATCTCCAACAAGGAATCCTAACCGTATGAGTTCTTCGAGTTGTTCATACACTTGAATTCCGGGCTTTTTGGCTTCTTTAGCCACCTGTATATAGCTCACGGGCCCTCCATTGAATTCATAAACAATAATCTCCACCAAATCTTTGTATTCTTTGGGAATCCGGGTGAGGTATTCCTCAAGGCTCTTCGGTTCCTCTAGGATTGTAGTTACCACATAGTCATCAATAGGATCAAACTTATGCTTTGAAGCTTCGCTTAAGACGTAGTGGAGGAGTCTGAGTATTTGTCTTGGGTTTCCATGACCAAGTTCGTGGATGAGCTTTATTGCCTCCTCAGTGAATGGATAGAGCGGATCATCAGTATCCCTAATTCTGACTCTGTTGAGTCTTTTTTTAACAAGTTCATATGCCTCATCGAGGCTCATAGGCCTAAGCTTGAACTCATAATGGAGGCGCATGAAGAATGCAGGGAATATTTTTGAATACTCCTCATAAGCTTCAGGTATGCAGGCAAAGGCCACAACACAGCCCTGGGGCATGTTGCTTATGAAGTGCCTGAGCATCTCAAAAAACTGGATTTTATCCTGTTCTCTCGCTGTCTGCATGTTCTCCAGCTCGTCTAAGAGTAAAGCGCAGTAGGGATATTTTCCCATGTGTTCTGTTAAAAGTTCTGCAATATCTCTCGACTTGTATTCTTGAGTTGAGCTCAGCATCTTCTCAAGCCTGTCTATGAATCCTAATTTTCTGCTGAGGTTCTCAAGAAATATGTTCGTTCTGCTCCTCGGCGGCTTTAACGCATAAAAGATGTCTCGGGTTAGCTTTAGAATGTCGTTCGTATCAACCTTCACATATATGGCTTTTCCTTTATTGTCGCTTATCGCTTTTGCAATGCTTTTAAGCCTCTGGGTTTTTCCCATTCCCAGGGGTCCAATTATTGAGAGAGCTATTGAGCTTCTATTCCCAATTACCTCAGAGATTATCATGGAGAGTCGCATGTCAATCTCCTGATAAACATGAATGCTCTCAACATCGCTTATTCCTTCACTCGCGAGCTGTTCAAAAGGATTCCTTGATAAACCGTAGATTTCATAACCTTCAATGGGGTAAAGTTTAAGTCCTCTTTGCTCCATTTCACCCACCAAGTTTAAATTTAAATTCACAAGCATATAAAAGCTTGTCCATTGGAGGTGCTCTGATGACACTTCTGCTTGTTACTGTTCCGACAGGAAGAGAAGGAGATGCAACTTTGGAACTTGAGTGGGCCCTTAACAAAGTCCTAATCAAAAAAACTAAGTGGAGAGGTGTTTTGATTGCTGAAACATCCCTTTCGAAAGAAGAAGCGTTGAGGTTGATTGAAAGCTTTGAAACCCAATCGATTTTCAAGGTTGTTCCTCTTGATGAGCTTGTGCGAAGCAATGAGAATGAAATTGTAGAGAAGGCAACTGAAATCGCCCGAAAGAGGATAAAACCCGGTGAAAGCTTCGCCGTTAGATGTAGGAAACGTGGAAGTAAGATAAAATCCGGTAAGGGGATTGAGGTCAAATTGGGAGCTAGGATAAAGGACGAGCTTGGAGCTGTTGTTAATTTGAGCTCTCCACAGTGGTACGTCCTCATAGAAGTGCTTGGTAAAAAAACAGGAATAGGGGTTGTAAGAGCAGAGGAGATAATAAAGAAAGATGTTGAGGATTAGTTCTATCAAGTTTCCATCCAGCCCGCACATCAAGAATTGCACCACAATTTCATTTATATGCAGGTAAACCTAAAATACGATGAATGCCAATATATAAACATGAACTATAAACAAATTTCATACGTGATAGTTCTTATGGTCATTGTTTCCTCTCTGTTGATAGCTGTAAAGCCATACATCAGGTTTGAAAGTGGAGGTGGTACTATTCCTGGAGAGGTTATAAAACTTCCCGACCCTAAACTTCAAGGTGAGATGAGTGTTGAAGAAGCGATAGCGAAGAGAAGGAGCATACGTTCCTACAGGAATGAGCCTCTGACTCTGGAACAGCTATCCCAGCTACTCTGGGCAGCTCAGGGGGTAACCCATGAGAGAAAAAGGAGCGCTCCGAGTGCAGGGGCAACATATCCCTTTGAGATTTATGTGGTTGTAGGGAATGTTCAAGGACTGAAGCCAGGGGTTTATCGTTATGATCCCTTTGAACACACGATTTCTCTTGTTAAAGAAGGTGACTACAGGAAGGCCCTCCAAAAGGCTGCCTTAGATCAGAGTTGGGTTGGAAATGCTGCGGTTGACATAGTTCTCGTAGCATTTTATGAGAGAACCACAGGGTATTATGGTGATAGAGGGATTAGGTATGTGCATATGGAGGCTGGGCATATCGGGGAGAACATATACCTGCAGGCAACTGCACTTGGTCTTGGAACTGTTGCTGTGGGAGCTTTTTATGACGACAAGGTTGCTGAGGTTGTGGGAACTGATGGAGCACCGCTTTACATTTTTCCAGTAGGTGTTCCAAGATGATAGACCACCATACCTTGGGTTATCTGGCGTTTATACTTATGAGTTTAACAATGCTTAGTGGGGCCTTTATTTTTCTCTCGAAGAAAAAAACAAATCTATGGATAGCTTTTCACATAATTCTTAGCATCATAACGTATGTGGTAATGGTAATCCTGATATGGTTGGTGAGATAGACACTCCCAATGGATACACACTGTCAGGATAAGCGGTGGGATTCAGTATAACTATTAAGCCTGACTTATCCTGACAGTATCCTTATTAAAAATTGGTTTGGATGCCTATAGATGCCAAGTGGTTGTTCATACAGGCGTTCAAGCAAGCACAACCAAAGACACGACGGAAACTGGGTCATTGATGATAAACCAAATAAGTAGTAAGCAGACTGCCTATTATCCCCTCAGTATCTTGGGATAGAACTAAAGCTTTATTTAGCTTCGGTTTCACAGTTACATATAGGGAGGAAACATGAAGATAAAGGAGATTATAGAAAAACTTGCTAGTTTGAGTGAAAAAGAGGTTTTATCATACTGGATACGGGGTGAATATGAAGAGGCTGATCTCTACTGGGCATTGGCTAAAAGGGCGAAGGAATTGGGATTAGATGATGAGTTAATAGGGACTTTTGTTATTTTGGCAAAAGAGTCCAAAGGACATGGAACCAGGCTCTTTGAGATATATAAGCGGCGTTATGGCGAGCAGCTTGAGGAAGTTCATATTCCTCCAGTTGAGGTTCTGCCTTTACTTGAAAAGTTCAAAAATGCCTCAGATGTTATATCCGTTCTCTATGAAGCTATGAGAAGCGAGCTTTTGGCCAAAGCTATTTATGAGGAGTTGATGAAAAAAGTGCAGGATGATAGAGTTAGGAAGGTTTACGAATATCTCGCGATTATGGAGCAAGATCATTATAACCAGCTCAAGAAAGAGTATGAACTTTATATGAGAAAATATGCTAGTGAAATCAGAACAGAAATGTGTGCTCAAACATCAACCGAAGAAGGTTCATAAATAATTTCGTTTTTGAAAACTCCTTTCACATTTCTGCTCATTTGTTAAAAATGTTTCTTAGACGTTTGGTCCCTGTCAGGGTGACCTGTGAGAGCTCCTGATAATAAATTCGGTATGCAGGCTTATCCTGACAGTATCGACGTTTATATCACAAGACAGATAAAAAGAAGGCTTGGTGGTTAAAATGGAGGATTTTGATGGGCTGTTGTCCCTCTTAACTCTCCAACTTGAAGCACTGGTTGAGGAGGTTTATAACGTACTTGCTGGAGCGACAACAGATGAGTGTATGAAAATGGTGTCCAGCTACCTTGGTTCAACGGAGAAGCTTCATAGAAGAACAATTGAGAGCCTTATCAAGGAATACAGGTACGGGCATGCATAAAGATCAGTGTTTTGTAATATTGGTGCGGGAGTTCTTGATGTATGAGGCTAAATGAGAACTGTCAAAGTCTGAAAGACAGCCAATGAAGCCAGAAGATTACACGGTACACGGTAGAAGGAAAGAGTAAAGGAGTAAAGTAAAGATTAGATCTACTGCTTCTTTGCTTCTGGGGGTTCTTCTATTAAATTATCGCTGTACTTGTCGTAGTCCGCCAGCAGGAAGTTCTCACTCATCCTAAGAGCTTTCACATTTTTCTTTTCTCCGGGGAACTTCTTGCCTGGACACACATCGACGCAGAGGGCGCAGAACATACATCTTGAGACATAGTGCCTTATCTTTCTTAGTTCTGGAATCCATTCCATGGCATCCGCGGGACAGACCTTTATGCACAGCTGGCAGCCTATGCATCTCTCAGGGTCATAGATTAGCTTTCCTCTGAAGCCTTCAGGAACCGGGATCGGAGGATTTATCTTCACCTCTCCCTTCTGAACCTTCTCTACGACTTCGGTTACGTTTTTGGGTGCATGCTTGACCGGGAACGGGTTTGTGGCGGGCTTTTTAACAGCTT
>JAMOPD010000043.1 GCA_027064745.1 Thermococcaceae archaeon | reverse complement strand
GCAACCCCGAAATCCGCTCCGAGGGCTTTAACGATTTTCATGAAACCCCTAAGATTCTCCTCATTCGGCTCCGGATTTCTGGCCGGAAAATGTCCATCAGGATGGGCGTTCACGCTGACGACCTTACAGCCAAGCTGTCTTAGCAGATAGGGAAGAGTCAGGCTTCCGGCGCCGTTTGAGGTGTCAACGACTACGAACGGTTTCCGCTTTTTGATAGCCTCAATATCAACCCTGCTTCTGATAGCATCGAGATAAGGCTTTATTATATCCTCTTCCCTGACCTCACCTATCTCATACCATTCAGCTCTATCAAAATCCTCATTGAAAAACAGCTCTTCAACAACTGCCTCACGCTCCTTCTTCAGACCTAGACCATTAGGTTCGAGGAGTTTTATGCCGTTATACTCTGGAGGATTATGTGAGGCTGTTATTACAGCACCCCCATCTGTGTTGAAGTACCTGCAGGCAAACTGAATTGCAGGTGTTGGAGCTATGCCCACATCTATGACATCAACTCCTATGCTCAGAAGTCCACTTATTAAGGCTTCTTTCAGCATCTCACCGCTTACTCTAGTGTCCCTACCGACAACTACAAGTGGCTTTTCTCTGCCTTCCCTCTTCAGCATCGTCCCGAAGGCCATGCCCATTTTAAGAGAAAATTCTGGAGTTATTTTTTCGTTGGCTATTCCTCTGACTCCAAATGTTCCAAACAGCTTTCCCATTGCAATCACCTCACATTAGCGCATTGGCAAAGTTGATTATCATCATCACGAAGATGTAGAGCCCGTAGACGAAGGCTCCTGCCTGAATCAGAGAGACAAGTATCTTCAGGGGCTTGAGCTTCCCTGAGAGCAATGGAACCGGGAGTCCTATAAGGATTGCCCCGAAGAGGCAGAGAACTGCACCCTTTATCGCGTTGTAATCTATGGGTATGCTCACATTGGGGTAGCTGAAGGTGACCTGCTGACCGTTGACCGTGAATGTGAAGTTGGCGTTCTTGAGACCGACGACGATGACATAGGACATTACGAGCACGAAGAGCAGTGTGGGAAGCAGGTTGAGGGAAAGGGAGGAAACAGAGGAGCTGAAACGCTCCCAAGAGTCCGAACAGTTTTTATCGCCCACTCTCAGACCCTCCCGAATTCGTCGTCAAAGCGCACTATATCATCCTCACCAAGATACTCACCTATCTGAGTTTCAATAACCTCAAGAACTACCTTCCCTGGGTTTTCAAGTCTGTGTTTTACCCCAGCAGGTATAAACGTACTCTCCCCAGGTCTCAAGAGAATTTCCCTGTCTTCTAATGTGACCTTCGCTGTCCCTCTAACAACAACCCAATGCTCACTCCTATGATAGTGCATCTGAAGTGAAAGCTTTTTACCTGGTAATACTGTGAGGCGCTTTATCTTGTAGCGATCCCCCTCCTCAAGGATTGTGTATGAGCCCCATGGTCTGTAGGCTGTTCTATGAACAATTACTCTTTCATCGCCTTTTTCCTTGAGTCTTTTGTAGACCTCTTTAACTTTCTGACTCTCACCCCTTGAGGCAACCAGCAAAGCATCTCCAGTGTCTATTATTATCATATCCCTTACGCCGACTGTGGCAGTCAATCTTTCAGTCATGACAAGATTGTTCTGAGAATCTATCCCGATATAATCAGCTTTTAAGCCCTTAATTTTTATTGCATTCCCAGTACCATCCTTTTCAAATGCATCATAAATAGCATCAAAACTGCCCAAATCATTCCAATAAACGTTAAGAGGCACAACAGCGGCCCTATTAGTTTTCTCCATTATCCCATAATCCACCGAGATATCCGGAACCAGCTCATATGCTTCTTCTATACTTTTACTCTCCTCAAATGCCTCATACACATCTGGAGCCAATTTTTTAGTTTCTTGAATGAATAGCTCGGTGTCAAACATAAACATCCCACTGTTCCAGTAGTAGCCCTCTTCAACGTATTTCTTTGCAGTTTTTAAATCCGGTTTCTCTTTAAACTGAGCGACTTTATATCCCCCTTCCAATTTTTCTCCAGGTTTGATATAGCCATATCCTGTATGGGCTTTTGTAGGTTTGATCCCAAATGTTATAAAATACTTCTCAGCTAGTCTTTCTGCAGTCCTAAAAGCCTTAATATACCTATCATTAGCCTCAATCAGATGATCAGATGGCAAAACAGCAACTTTTGATTTTCCAAAGTTTTCATGAATGGTTTTTAAGCCCCAGTATATTGCGGGTAGTGTATTTTTCCCAACAGGTTCAAGAAGAATATTTTCCTCTGGGATTTCAATACCCATCTCCATGAGTTCGTCAGATACCCTGAAACGATATTCCCTGTTAGTAACTACAAAAATTTCTTTTGGTTTAGAAAACAGCAAAGCTCTTTCCACTGTCTTCTGGAAAAGGGATACATTATCAAATATCTTTATGAACTGTTTTGGCATCAGCTCCCTACTTAAGGGCCATAATCTTGTACCTTTTCCTCCAGCCAATATCAGAGTTTTCATGGAATCACCTCCTTCAGTTCTTCAATTGAGTTTATATTTCTAGCCCCGGCATGGATGAGGTTTCCAACGAGGTAAGCATGGTCAACTGTATCTAAGAGAGAGAAATCATTGGGAGCATCACCGACAGCATAGCTCCTTACTTCCCCCATTTTTTGATAGAGCGAGATGAGTGCTAAGGCCGCCTTTCCTTTATCCGTTCTTCCGTGTATATTGAAAAACCTGCTACCTCTTGAAACTCTCAGATTGTTATATTCAACCGCGGATATAAACCCCTCACTGTTCCACTGGAACACCGTTTCTGAGTATTCTCTAATCATTGCCAGCCTTGCAAGTTCTTTTGGTAACCCGGTGAATGCCATAATTTCTTTGAGAGTAGAGTTCCCATAATATTTTAATCCGAATTTCCTGGATATGCTATCGAGTATGTTCCTTATCCTCTGGTACCTTTCCCCAAATTCAAGTACATAATATGATTCCCTTTTGAGCCCCTGTATCTCGAATGGAAAATAATCTTCAGGAATATAAATTGCACTTCCATTCTCCACTATGAAAGGACCCCTAATATCAAGTGCTTTTCTGTAATATTCTTGCTCAGCCTTGGTTTTCGATGAATTCAGGATTATCTCAAAATTTTTACTCTGTAACCATCTTATTATACTCTCGGCAGGTTCTGGAGAATAATCCTCTCCAACCAATGTCTTGTCGATATCAAGGAAAATTATCCTCATACCCCTCCCTCAGATTTCAAATTTGAAGAGAGTCTCTGCATTATCCTCCAGAACATCCAACCATGTATTTGCATCTATGTCCTTTACAGGTCGCATTGTCTGGGGCCGTGGTGGTTCTTCATCCTCCCCTAGCAAACCATGTAGTCTCAGATCCTCAAGAATACGTTTCTTTAGGCTCTTTGTTGCAAGTTTAGAATGATATATAACTCCTAGAGAACTCAAAATCATGCTTGCTACATGTTCCTGTCCTTTTTCCTCATGGAAATGAGGATTCAAAGTTTCAATCTGAAATATTTCTATGCCCTGATCATAAACATCCCTATATTCTTCAACCCCTTCCCACTGTCCAAAACGCTCGAAAATATATACCAGCTCAAATGGTTCTATCGAATATCCCGTGGAGAAAGGCAGTATTTCAGCCAGTTTAATTGTCATTGCATGCTCTCCAGCGTTTCCAGTCGCTATTATATTCGTTTCAAAGTTTGTGCCGGCACCAAAAAGTGCATTCATATACCTATTAGTAATCTCGCTAACTCTACCCCATTTTCTGAAGTAAAGCCCTCTCTTGCTGACTTTAGGTTTGTGTCTCCAGCTCAACCTTACCATTGAGTAGTCGCTCTCGCTCATCAGAAAACCTGCGGCATAATCCTTCACATATTCATTGACAGCACCCGGAATATAGTTATCTGCATCGACAAAGCCAACGTATTTAACCCCCAGAGATTTTGCCAGAAGAATACCAATTAGCATTCCTTCCCCTTTTCCACTCCTTACATCACCATTACTATCAAGCACATCTGTATATCCAACTTCCTGAAAAGCTTTGGCTATTCCGATATCTTTTTGATGAACCATTATTATCTTGGAATGTGTGAGATTGTAAAAATGTTTTATCAG
>JAMOPD010000042.1 GCA_027064745.1 Thermococcaceae archaeon | reverse complement strand
TTACAACGCCTGAGCTCATGAATATCGTGTATTCCCTAAATTATGAAATCAGTCAAATTGCGAGGAAATATAAAGTGCGTCTTAGTGTTAGAGTTCCGAGCTTTGAGATAATGTGTAATGGATGCACCCCAAAAATTCTAAAGGAGGTTGAGAAAATTGTCTCTGCCCATAGGAAAGCTAAAAAATAATGTTCTAAGAGAAATTGTATTCCCAAATCTGGGGATAGATGAGAACAAGGTTATTATCGGTCCTAAAGAGGGCTTTGACTCTGCGGTTCTTGAATATGATGAGAAACACTATCTCATAGTTGCCACAGACCCAACAGTAGGAGTTCCAAATGAGACCTTCGGCTTCTTTACATATCACTTTGCGGCCAGCGATGTGGCAGTCTTTGGGGCGAGACCAAGATGGTTGGTGGTTGACATTCTCCTTCCGCCGGGGAGCAAGAAAGACTTTCTCAAAAAGACGATGCGTGACTTGAACGCCGAATGCAAGAAGTATGGGAGCTCAACAATAGGTGGCCATACAGGTGTGTATCCATCGGTCTCCGAGCCCACCTCAACGACCACCGCGATGGGTCTTGTGAAGAAAGACCAGCTAAGGCTTCCGCTGGCGAAACCGGGCGACAGGATTGTGGTCACGGGTAAGGTTGCCCTTGAGTTTACAGTCTCTGCCGCATATTTCCGCGAAAATGAGCTGAGAAAGCTCCTGAGCTTCAGGGAGATATCCAGGCTTAAGAGGTCATTCAGGTTCGAAACAGTCGTTCCCGATGCCCTCACGGCAAAGCCTTTCGTCCGCGGCATGCACGATGCCACTGAGGGTGGCTTAACCGCCCTGCATGAGATAGCTGACAACTCAGGGGTTGGATTCAGGGTCTACGCCGAGAAACTTCAGCTCGACCCGATAGTGAGAAAAGTCCTCGACTTTTATGGCCTCAATCCGTGGAGCGTTTCCTCAACCGGCACGCTGATAGCGATAGTGCCACCAGAAAAATCCGATTCCTTACTTACAGAATTGCAGAAAAATGGAATTATTGCATTTGAGCTGGGTGAGTTCACCGCCGATAGGAAACGTATTTTAATCGAAAACAGGGAAGAAAGGGAGTTTCCAGCGTTTGAGAGCGACCCCTACGTGGAGCTGTACAACAAATAATAAATATCAAGAGGGCGTAGCAGCGACCATGAGCCGAGAGACTATCCGGGATGTGATTCTCAGGGTATCGCGAGAACTTGCTCTTGGGGTAGATGGTATAATCCTCTTCGGTTCCCGTGTTAGAGGTGATTTTAGAGCCGACAGTGATTGGGATGTTCTGGTTGTGCTATCAGAACCAATCGAGAGAAAGATAGAGCTGGAAGCGTACAAGAGGATACACAGGGAGCTTCTGTTAAAAGGAATCAAGGTGGATATTCTCTTTATCTCCGAGGATGAGCTCGAAAAGGTCAAGGACGATACGGGTTTTGTTTACTACTACGCTCTCAGGGGGTGTGAAAATTTGAGTTTTAGGGAATGGTTCGAAAAGCTCGAAAAAGACCTTGTGTTGGCCAAAAAGAACTTTCTCTTAACTACTATGACTATGCAACCTTCCACGCCCTTTAAAAATCTTTAATAATATCGTTTTTGGATACAGTTTTTAATCCTATGCCCAAAGGTTTTTGAGAAATAAAAACAACAAGAGCAACTTGGTGAAAGTAATGACATCCCAGAAAGATATTATAATCCACCTATTTGAAGATAAAATGGAATACCTAAAACTTCTTGGACGTGCTTGGGAAGTTTTGTACTTTGAGGGCCATTCCCCCGACGTTGGTAAACGAAGAGAGAACTTCATCATACAGATGCTCAAGAAGGAGTTCGGGCTGAACATTGAGCAAGCTCCAGATACTGAAAGAGAGTGGGATTTCAAGATTGTATTTTCAAACAGGTCAGAACGGTACTATAACCTCAAAACAACAGAAGGGTATACAACAGTAAAACTTGCATGGGACGGGTTTCCAACAATTGATAGAATTTTGAACTTTGAATTCCACTATAATATACTCTATGTTGTTGGCAATAAACAGGAACACACTATTGAGATGAGCGTTATCGACATCGAGGATCTCAAAGAAATCCAGAGAAAAACAACAGAGGAAACATTGAGTGAGTACTGGTGGATTCCAAAATCTGGTACGAACCCGAGAGGATTCGGATTGAATACAAAAACCGTAAAGAAACTCGTTGATAAAGCAAAACTCAAAGGAAACTACATAAAGACAGGTTATGAGCCGATACCACCCATAAAAATTGAAGAACTCAGGGATAAGTATTTTGAAGAATGGTACGAGCTGATAAAAAGAATAGCAATGGAAGAATAACCGTTCATTTGAGAAATGTCAATAACGACGGATTTTTTATAGCCTCTTGGACTCTTTTTTCTGCTATTTTGGCATACTCTGGGTTTATCTCAATCCCTATGAAATGCCTTCCCGTTCTGACCGCCGCAACACATGTTGTTCCAGACCCGGCAAATGGATCCAGTACAACATCACCCTTGAATGTGTAGAGCTGGATGCACCTGTATGGTAGTTCCTCCGGAAATGGTGCTGGGTGGCCAACACGCTTTGCTGACTCTGGGGAGAATTTCCACACACTTCTAGTATATTCAAGGAACTCCTCTTTTGTTATTGTCGCTACGGCTTCTCTATCCTTCGGTTTTTCCCTTCTGAGGCTTTTCTTGCTGAGGACAATAATGTATTCATGCTGGTCCCTGAGTACTGGGTTCACCGGCGACAACCATGAACCCCATGCAGTTGATGACCCGCTTACAGCCTCTCCCTTATCCCAGATTATCTCCCCTCTAAGAAGGAACCCTATCTTCTCAAACCTCTCGATGAGATATGCATGTAGTGGTATGTAGGGTTTTCTGCCAAGGTTCGCAACGTTAAAACACACACGGCCACCCCAGACAAGAACCCTGTAAACTTCCCTCATAACCTCTTCGATGAAGTCAAGGTACTCTTCGAGTGTAAGGTCTTCATCGTATTCTTTGCCGACGTTGTATGGTGGGGAGGTAACCATAAGGTGGACTGACTGGTCGGGGATATGTTTGAGTACTTCCCTTGCATCTCCAACAACGATTTTATCGAGGTATTCCTCTGGAACTTTATTTTCTATGAGATCCTCTTTTGTTGGCTTCGGTAGTTTAAAGTTTGAGTAAAGTTTCCTATTGTAGAATGGGCTTGAATCGTGGCCTTCCCTACCTTTTACTCCAAAAGTACTCGTCTGAGTCCTTTTCCTTTTCATCTTTCAGTACCTCCTTTTTTCACAGGTTTCACTATAATCGACAGTTCTCCACCCACAACTCTCAGCTCCCAGTCAAGCATGTCCCCATCGTTCAGCCCGAATTGTTTCACTATGAAGATTGGTACTGTTGTTCTTAGTGAGTTTGACTTGGGAGTAGCTTTTGTGAGTATTGTCCTTTCACCCAATATAATCACCAACAACTATGGAAGCAAAGAATTTTATAAATTTTTTGTCTAAAAATTTATAAATAAATTGACAACCAAGACGATAGATAAATACATCAAGTTGCCAAATCCAATTTTACATCCTAGTTCCAATTGATTGTGAATTGCGTTTGGATGTTCATATGAGTAACATCTAGCATCTCTATAAGTATCTAAAGTGATTTTTAAATCTTGATGAGAACTGGGTAGTTCATATGTTATGCCATACATACCCCAAACCTTCCACAAGCTAGAGAACGAGGAAGTAAGGAATGTTATAAAACTAGCCAAACTCGTCCTTGCTTTTGTGAATTCCAAACTCACTTAATCCTGAACCTCAGCAGCGCCGCTAGACCGCCCAGAGCCTTCAGCTTGTCGCCGCCCTCGTGCTCCGAGCTTACAACCACCACCTCGCCGCGGGAGTAGCGAACCGCGTCCATGAGCTCCTCTATCTTCTCCCTGTGTTCACCCTTCAGTAGCTCGTCGAGAACCAGGAGCGTCTCGACAGCCCCGTAGTTCACGGCCTCTTCAACCTCCCTGAGACCGTAAGCGGCTAAACCGTTGTTCCTCGCCACGTTCTCAAGCACCTTCTCGACGAGCTGGACTTCCTTGGCCACGCGATTCTCGTGGTAGACCTTGTCAACAGTTCCGCGCCTTATGACCTCGTAGA
>JAMOPD010000041.1 GCA_027064745.1 Thermococcaceae archaeon | reverse complement strand
ATCGTGGGTTCCAATAAGCGTTGCCGATGCAACAGAAGTAGTTTTCAAGGATGGTGAGTACGTGACTGTAAACTTCAAATACAGCCTCGGCTACAGTTACGACGGAAGCGAATGGAAGCACTTTGACAGCGAAGTTCAAACCACAGCAAAAGTCACAATGGATGCCAAAACCGTTGCGGCGGACTACATATTCAGCGGAGCAATGGCTTATGTATCTGCATGGACGCTACTAAAGGTTCCGTCAGAGTTTAAAGTAAAAGTTAAGGGAGTTGAATTTAACCCTGCAGGGGTTTTCTTAGGAATTGTTCTTTACTATGGAAAAGGCAAAGCTCTGGAAACGTTAGCGAATTGGTGGGGTGATTGATTATGAAGGGCAGGCATTTGATGGTTCCCGTCCTATCTTCCCTTCTTTTACTTTTCATAGCCATTGGTTTCCTCTGGGAGCTTTCTACGGCCCTTCAGGTTGCTTTCCTTAACCTCATTGCTATGAGTGTTCTTCAGCTTGCAACCTCCGGATGCAAGAACGGCCCCAGAAGGGACGGCTACATCATAGGAGCTTTTACATTCTTCCTTCTCAACTTGGGGGTGCTAGGTGATAGGATAAAAGGGCTAATCCTAGTGCCAGTTTTAACGATTCTCATGCTCTGTGCCTATGATCTTCTATGGTTCAAGCTTTGGGAAGAGAATAAGGATGGAAAAATCCAAAATCTCCTGTGGCCACTTTCAATAGTTGGAATTCTCTATCTCGTACATCTTGAAGGGATTAAACCTCTATCATCCGCTGTGTTCATTATTGGGATTATCCTTGTAGGATACGTTGCCTATAAAAAATTGTCTCAAGATTAGGGACATCAGAATTAGGGACATCAGATCGCATAAGGAGGCAGGGAAATGAGAAGCTTATATGGTCTTAAAACCCTCTACGGGGCTCTAATATTCTCTTCTTTATTTTTGCAAGCAGAGTATTTCGGAGCTTGGAGTACAATAAAAACAATAGTGAGCTCTGTGGTGGCATTCACATTTATAACAGTGATTTGCTGGGCAGGCAGACGCCTGAATTCAGGAAATTGCAGGGATAGAACAATAAAGTATGACATCGGCTACACTAAGCTCTCAGGTGCCCGAGGAAAATCTAAACAGCTTTATGCCCTATTTGTTGCATATTTTGGCATAGGTGGAATATTCAATCTTCCGCTAATGTTTGACTCCACGGGGATTTTTCCTGACGATGTTCCCGCTTACGATCGGGCTGATGGGGATTACACTTCCTTGGGTCGAGAGAGAATGCCGGGCTTAGCTCAGTCTTGGTTGAGGTGAGAAAATGAAGGCGTGCTCAAGAGACTGGCTCTGGCTTTCCCTACTCCTTATCTTTGAAGCGGGCCACTCAATCGAGTACGGGCTTGGGGGAAGCATTGTTGTGTTCCTTAGATTTATCTCGGGCATAGCTCTTGTTTTGATAGTGGGTTCTCTCCTCAAGAAACTTGGCGAGGACAAGATCTATCATGAGGATAAGTACTACACGTTGGGCGTTACAATTACCTATGAGTACCTCTTCGGCAAGAAGGGGACTGCGAGGCAACTGTGGGCTGTTTTTACCTTGGTCCTTCTTCCCGTTTCGATTCTAACCACATACCTATACCCCGTTTCATCCCAGCAGTTCTGGTTATTCGTTATTCCAATGGGCGTGATTTCAACGGGCATAGCGTATTGCTGGCTGAAAAAGTTGATAATGAACAGCCAAGCTTATGAGCAAAGCAAAGTTTTGGAACGTTGGTGAATTAGTGGAGGTGTCGTGATGACCAGTAAAAACTACATCGGAATTTCTGTCCTCATTGTTTCTATCATTCTTCTCGGAATACGTGCGGACCTCAAACTCTCCTTGTTCACGGCAACTTCAGTAGTGGCGCTATTCTTCGGGTGGTGCTACTTCAGATACAGGACAACACCCGAAGGAGAGGCTTTTTGGAAGCTGGGTAAACTCTTTCTGGGGTTTGTATCCTCCTTTTTCATTTTGGATTGGTACATTTGGGGGTTCAGAGATTCTTTGTACATCCTCTATACATTCCTATGGTTCGCGGGACCAGCTATGCTCGTGGGGCATATCGCACCCAAGATTAACATGATATGCCAGAATCCAGACATGAATAAGAAAAGGGTAGAAAGCACAGCTAAATACATAAAGCTGTTTGTCGTGATAATAGCGGCAATAGCATTCATTGGTAGCGTTCATTTCGGTGGTTCCTGGGTGCTCGGTCTCTTGGTCTCAACTGGGATACTGTGGGGTTGTTACTGCACGTTTAGAGAGATAGAAGGATTGGGAGAGCAAAAGTATCGAGGCAACTGCTCGAGGTGATTCAAGTGGGGTTCGTTAAAAGTCTCCTTTCGGGATTTTTTCTTATCCTTTTGTCCTCCCTTATTATGGTGAAGGTCAGAGGACCTGAAAGCGGGCTGTATGTGTTCGCAATAAACGTGATGTTCATCCCCATGTGGGGAACAATGGTTCTCTGGTCCAGAGGCACAGGGAAAAATCTGCTAATCAAGCTCATCACATTGACATCTCTCCTCTCGTCAGTAGGTGCTCTGGGAGTGATAGCTCTCGTCTACAATGATTTTGACGTAGTTGCTTGGATAATCGTTTGGTTCTCGGTGTTTTACTTGGCATTCATTGTCCCTCTTTATAGGGCAAAAAAGATGAAAGAAAGACGCGGAGAGCAGGTCACGTACCCTCCAACTGATGCAAAGTACTTCTGGTTCTATCAATGGTTAACCATATTTGCTTTTGGAGTTCTTCCGTTCCACGAACATGTAAAAATATTTTTGCTCCTGTTGCCTAGCTTAGTTGGAGGTTACTTAATAATCCTCGGGCTCATAGGAGCTAAAACATGCAGGTGATAGTATGGCAACTTGAGGGCACCTAATAGAGACAATAGCGGTGGGTCAACTATGGAAAAACATGAAAGCATGATGCTCTATGGGGTTACCTTTCTTTTCATTTCTTCTGTCCTTATTTCCCATTTTGGAGTCCTCAGAGGAATTTACGTTCTCTCAGCAAACCTAGCAGTGCTTGTTCCATGGTTGAGCCTTATGGCTCTCGGGAGTTCGGGGAGAGCTAACGAATTCCAGAGGAGAGTTGTCCTCTATCTCGGTGGAATCTTCACTGTAAGCCTTCTGATTTTAGGGTCGAGTTTTGGAGCTTGGGATGCCGTTTTGGACATAACAGAGGTGTTCGGGCTTTTCATGACATTCCCGGCCATAGTTTTGGTTTTCAAGTGGAAACTGTCAAGGATGGGGAAGAAACTTCAGTACCCACCACGAACGGTGAGAGAGTTATGGTTCTTCCAGTGGATAGCGGACATCTCAATAGCCCAAAAGGCTTCTAATCCGGTATGGGTTTTTGTTTTTCTCCTTCCGGCTCTCTTGGGTGGCTATCTAGTTTATAAGGCGTTTGAAAATTATTAAGGCAATCCTTATGATTAACCTGGCCGTGATACTCACCAGTGCTTTTGTTATTGGGTTAATGATGGCAGTGCTCCTCTTTGTAATCTTCGCCGTTCTTCATGGCTTTGTGCTACTGGTCGACTACGGTCTAAGCAGGGGGCCGGTTGCTCCCAGCGCAGATTCAAGGCTAAAGTACTTTGGGATACTCCTCGGGTTCTTCTCCATGAACCCGTTTATCGAGGGAATCCGTGCTTCAAACTGGATCGAGGCTATCGCCGCGGTAACGCTGGTGGTCGGGGGATACCTCATGTTTGAAAATCCGCAAAACACTTAAAAAGTGCGTGAGTTACAATTTGGTAGTGTAATCGACGAAGCACAAAAGGACTTAACTAACCATGCCAGCCGAGGGTGACTAACATGGTGGACTTGAACACGTTCCTGATAGTTTCACTGTATTTCTTTTTATTTATCTCGTTACTATTTCTATGGCGGACGAAATCCTATCACTGGTCCCTCTCTGTCTTGATCTTTGGGGAGCTGATCGCGGTTACCGTGGCCAAAGCTCCAGCCTTATTTCCAGCGTCAATTTTTACTGCAAAGCTATTTATCTCAAGGTGGGAGATCAATGAAGAAATCGTCACAACCAAGAATACAATCCTATTCGGCCTCGTTGGAACATCACTGGCAGTTTTCTTTGCATGTATCTTCTGGGCGATGGGT
>JAMOPD010000040.1 GCA_027064745.1 Thermococcaceae archaeon | reverse complement strand
CTCTGGATATCAACATAGTGAGCGAGGAAGTTGGGAACATAGATAGAGGAAGCGAATACACTGCCATTATTGACCCTATAGATGGCTCTTACAACTTCGCTGCTGGCATACCAATATTTGCATTCAGTTTTGCGGTTTTTAAAAACAAAGACCCCATATATGCTATGATATACGAGTTCGTGACAAAGACCATCTACGAGGGTATCCCCGGGGAAGGAGCATACATGAACAGCAATCCAATTCACGTCAGAAAGCCAGTCAGAGGAAAGGAAGCTTTAAGCTTCTACACCCGTGGAAGGGGTTATGAGATAATACGGAAGGTCAAGAGGGTCAGGGTACTCGGAGCGGTGGCTGTAGAGCTCACCTACCTCGCAAAAGGAGCTCTTGATGGGGTTTTAGACATAAGGAACTATGTGAGGCCTACAGATATAGCCGCTGGCGTAATAATAGCGAGAGAAGCAGGGGCTATTGTGACGGACGAGAAGGGAAAGGAGCTTAAGCTTGACTTTGATGCTACCGAGAAGACCAATATAATCGCAGTTAATGAGAAATATCTGCTGGACTTGATCCTTGAGGAGTTGAGGGAGAAGTGAAGCATGGAAAGGTAACTTTAGCTCTGGTGGCTTTGAATATTGTTATGTATCTTTTTGAGGTAATTCTTAGCAGGAACCTCATCTGGATAAGCACCAATGTTCTCGCTCTGCTGGGACAGGTTAATTATTACGTTCTTCACGGAGCATGGTGGCAGCTCATAACAGCTATGTTTGTCCATGTAGGGCTTCTCCACATTGCCCTCAACATGTTCTTTCTCTACCAGCTCGGCTCACAGCTGGAAAAACCTCTTCGGGGGAAAGGTTCTCCTTATCACATACCTGATTTCGGGACTTGTGGGCAATCTGCTTACCTTGCTCTTCCTGCCGCCCTACACGATCAGCGCTGGAGCGAGTGGAGCTGTCTTCGGGGTGGTTGGAGTGCTCATAATGGCCACCGGCATTATGGGAGGCAACATGGCAAGCGCCATCTTGAATGCTTTTATACTCTTTGCAATCAACAGCGTATTTCCCGGTGTTAATGCGTATGCCCATCTTGGAGGTTTGCTCACAGGTAGTGTTATCGGTCTCTATAAGGGAAAAGAGCTGAAGAGAAAGATGTTTGAAAGGATGTACCCTTGAGCTATGAGATACTGTTGGGCTCTGCCTAATAGTTATAACGCAGGTGCCCTCATATAGTTTATCCTGAGAGTATGAGAACGAAAGGTTTAAAAATGGGCTTTGAAAGGTATAAGCGGGTCTGCCGGGGTAGCTCAGCCTGGTCAGAGCGCTCGGCTCATAGGGCCGCTTCCCTTCGGGGGAGCCTGAGAAACCGAGAGGTCCGGGGTTCAAAGCCCCGCCCCGGCACCAGAGTCATCTTCAAAGTAAGGTGCTGTGATGACTCTTCTAATTTCCCTTGCCTTTTTCTTCCCGATTCCTTCAACTTCCGTTAGCTCTTCCTCTGTTGCAGTAAAAACACGCTCGACATTTCCAAAATGCCTCAAAAGCCTCTTTGCAAGTGTGGCTGAAACGTTGGGCAATCCCTCAATAATCAGGCGCTGTCTGTCAGCTAAAGTCAGCGTTTTCTTTTCGCTCCTAACAGCAACTTCCTTCTTTCTTTCTTCCTGCTCTCTCTTCGCCATCAGATATATGTAACTCGCGGTTTCCTTTGAATCCGGGGCAAAGAGTATCGGCACTCCCCAGTCGACGGTTACAGCCGCTATGGCTCCCCTGATGGCGTTCGGATGCACATTCCTTATTCCATAGAGCTGCCCCTCGATTACTATTATTGGTCTTTCATAGGCTTCCCTGAGGCGTTTTACCTGATCGAAAAGCCTGCCATCTATTATTGACTGGATAAAATCATTAGCTGACTTTCTCTCAACGGCTATCTCCTCGCTCACGATGTAGTCTCCCACATCGAGGGTCTTCACCTGAATATCCGTTCCCATCTCCTTCAGGTACTTTGGAACCTGACTCCTGAGCTCACGTGTATCCACATACACAACTATCCCCTTGGGTTTTCTCACAAAAACAGGCTTGATGGGTAATTTTTCATAAACTTCTCTCTTTTCAGCTCTCTCTGGAGGTCTAACCTCTGCTTTTTCCACTTTCTCACTTTTCTTAACAAATCCGAGAAGGGAAGCCTGTTTCTCTTTCTTAACCATCTCACTCACCTTCGTCAGAGTGGCAAACATTTTCTTTTCCTTATTCTTGGAACTCCAATAGTATGCTTCATCCCTTGTCCCTCTTGCCATTAGTATGACAACCCTTCCTGGCCTGTGCCTTCCAGTTCTGCCCCTCCTCTGTATGCTCCTTATCGCTGAAGGAATCGGCTCATAGAATATCACTAGATCAACCTCAGGAACATCGAGGCCTTCCTCACCAACGCTCGTTGCAATAAGGACATTAAAAGCCCCCTGAGAAAAAAGCTCCAGAATTTCTTTCTGCTTCTTTTGGGTCATGCCTCTATCGTTTTTTCTGCTCGCTTGTCCAACAAAGCGCATGACAGTTGTGATCTCAGATAAATCCTTCACAAGCTTTTTTGAAGTCTCACGATAGTTTGTGAAGACAATAATCTTGGAATTGGGTTTTCGGTTGAGTTGCTCTTTGATGATTTCCCTGAGTTTCTCCATTTTTGGATGGTCAAGACCAAGCTCTTTCGCCTGTTGGAGCAAGTAAAGGGCTTTCTTCATGCGTGGATCATTTATGAGTTCTTTTGTTGATTTAGTTCTGCCCGTGCGAGCCTCTTCATGGAGCTTTTTGAAATATGCCCTCAGAGCACTTAATCCCTGAGTTTCGAGGAGTTCAATTGCGTGGTGCAGTTTTAAGGCTTTTGATTGATGAACCAGGAGCTTTCCCATAGAATAGTTCCCTTTTGCCATTTCTTCATTCAAAATCTTTCCTGCATTTAGGACATCTTTTTTTGGAATATCTGGAGAATAGCTGTTTATAAGCCCGGCTTCGGCCAGAGGCTTGAGCGAATCCTTGAGCATTTCTCTAAGGAGTTTTCTGACATCTTTGTACAGCCCTGGGAGCTCGACCTTAACCCATTCCAGTCTTATACCTTGAACATAGGGCTTCACGTCGGGTGAGCTTTCGGTTCTAACCTCAACATGCTCTATGTGGAGATTTTTGATGATTTCCTTAATCTTATCCTCGCTGCTTCCCGGTGATGCTGTCAAACCAAGAATCAGAGGATGTTTTGCCTGTCTCATATATTCTTTTGCAATATAAACGTATGCATAGTTTCCAACGGCTCTGTGGGCCTCATCGAAAATCAGGAGAGAAACCTCTTCAAGGCTTATTCTGCCAACGACAATGTCGTTTTCTATGGTCTGCGGCGTTGCGGTTATGATGGTGCTCTTCTTCCATATCTGCTCCCTTTTCTCTGGTTTGTATTCTCCGGTGAGGGCATTTATTCTCTCCTCTGGAATATCAAAAAGCCTGAGGAAGCTTTCTCTGTGCTGCAGTGCTAGGGGTTTGGTGGGTGCGAGCATTAAGACTTTTCCACCATACTTTGTCAGACGATAGTCGGCTATCATTTGGGCGATTAAAGTCTTCCCTAATCCCGTTGGCAGAACAACCAGGGAATTCTTCTCTTTGCACCGAGCATATATAACTTCCTGATAGATTCTCGGTTGTATAAGGTCTTTCCTGAGGAACATCAAAGTAACTTTATCATGTGAACTTATAAAGTGTTAGGCATACCCGAGTTCTCACCATTAATGCTTTAGGTGCCTGTAGATGCTAAGTGGTTGCTCATACAGGCGTTCAAGCAGGCAGAACCAAAGACATGACAGGAAACCACGGTAGGCATATCTCTTCCTATGTTCCGCTCATGCAAAGGAGAGGATAATCAAAAGGCTTTCAAAACATAGGATTCGCGTTTGAATATAAAAAGCTGAGAAGAAGGTCTGTATCTTGAAGAGAAGCCTCTTTTGCTCGTAATAACCTTGAAACCAGCGGAAAGGCTTGATGCCTTCTGTTGTTCTCAATGTTCTTTTTTGTTCTCTACGTTTTTTGCTTACGTTTTTTAGTGGTGATTAAAATCTATATAGGAAAGGTTTTTATATTTTTATTATCGAAGATAGTTAGGTGGTTTAATGAGTAGGTGGATTGGTTTAATACTTGT
>JAMOPD010000039.1 GCA_027064745.1 Thermococcaceae archaeon | reverse complement strand
AACCACTTTCAGCGTATGTAAAAGTTGATGCAGTGCTTCCCGGTTGTCCAATAGAAAAAGAGCCATTCTTAAAGATGGCAGGGTTGCTTGCTCAGGGTGTTGTTCCCAAAAATCCTGATTATCCTGTATGTGCGGAATGTAAATGGAAGGAAAATGAATGTTTGCTTCTTAAAGGGGAAATATGTCTCGGTCCAATAACCAATTCTGGATGTGGTGCACTCTGTCCAAGTTTCAATATTGGTTGTATAGGTTGTTGGGGACCGATTAAAGAAGAAAATTTTGCTTCAGGGATTGCACTTTTAGAGAGCAAGGGTTATACTCTTGATGCTATAATTAAGAGATTTTCCATATTCGGTGGGACAAAAAGAGCAGAGAAACTTGCAAAATACATTGAATCTGTGAAGGGAGGTCGCAATGGATAAGAAAATTAATGTTGAACCCATTGCAAGGGTAGAAGGTCATGGTGGCATTACCGTTGTAATAGAGAATGATCAGGTTAAGGAAGTAAGATTTGATATTCTGGAGGGACCAAGGCTCTTTGAACAACTGGTTATAGGAAAAACTCCTGAGGAGTCTGTTTCCATATCAAGTCGTATATGTGCGATATGTTTCCTTTCTCACAGGATCGCTGAAATAAGGGCACAGGAACGTGCACTTGATATAAAGGTAGGCAAGAAACTTGCACTTTTACGCAAACTTGCTCATTATGGTGAGATGATTGAAAGCCATTCTCTCCATTACTATCTCCTTGCACTGCCGGATTATCTTGGTTATCCCGATGCAATTTCAATGGTTAAGAACTTCCCTCAAGAAGTTACCGGTGGACTGGAGCTTAAGAAATACGGAAATAAGGTAATGGAAATAGTGGCAGGCAGAAGGATTCATGGTGAAAATCTTACAGTAGGGAAAATAGGGAGAATACCAAGTGACGAAGAACTGGACTGGATTAAAAAGAGAGCAACAGAACTCATTCCTGAAATAGAGAGAGGTCTTGCAGTCTGGGAAAAACTGGATATTCCTGATTACATGGAAGAGGAGATGACATTTGCTTCAGTATGGCCTGAAGATGGAACGTATGATTTTAGAGCAGATACAATAAAGATTTCCGATGGTACAACTCTGCCAGGGGATGAATATCAGAAACTCAGTAATGAAAGGGTTGTCCCACATTCCTTTGCCAAGAGATGTCGTTATAAAGGAAAGCCATACTCTGTTGGTGCTCAGGCGAGAATGCTTATAATGAAAGACAGACTTGATGGTAAGGCACTTGAATACTTTAAAAAGTATTACAATGAAAGATGGCACAGAAATCCTCATTACAATAATGTAGCACAGGCAATAGAAATTCTCTTCTGCCTTGAACACATACCTGAACTTGTTGATGAAATAAAGAAGACGCCGTGGGAAGATTCCACAAGAGGCAGAAATAGTGGTAAGGGAACAGGTGTTGCGGAAGCACCAAGGGGTTTGCTCATTCACCATACAGAAGTTGAGGATGGCAGGGTAAAGTATGCTGATTATGTGATACCCACGACCCAGAATCTTGATGCAGCAGAGCTTTACATGAGAAACGCTGTTGAAAATCTCATTAAGAAGGGTGAAGAAGACCTTGAACTTCCCCTTGAAATGATCGTCAGGGCATACGACCCGTGTATCAGCTGTAGTGTCCATCTTGTGAAGGTAATAAGGAAGTAATTATGGTAGTGGTGTGCGCTGTCGGAAACCCATATAGGGGAGACGATGGGGCCGGGATAGAGGTGGCAAAGCTTTTAGAGGATAAATACACGGTATTTTACTGTGAAGCTAATCCGGAAAACTATATTGATGAGATAAAAAAACTCAAGCCGGATAGGCTAATCATAGTGGATGCTGCCGATTTTTTAGGAAAGCCCGGTGAGTTCAAGAAAATCTCCCCTGATGAAATAGACAGGCACACCATATCAACCCATACAATACCCATATCTCTGTTTGTGGAACTGGTAAAGGATAGCTGCAAAAGCATAGAGATATGGGGTATTCAGGCGAAGAACACAGATTTTGGGCAGAAGATTACGCCTGAGGTGAAGGAGGGGGTGCTTAGATTAGCTGAACTTTTGAGGGGCTAAAGGACGGCGTTAAAATTTATTATGTGAAAGTTAAGTCTGTAAAATTAAGAGTATATGGCCGTGTGCAAGGTGTAGGTTTCAGGCCGTTTGTGTACCGCCTTGCCACGGCTTTAAATTTAAAAGGCTATGTTTTAAATTCCTCCGGTTCTGTTGAGATATTACTTCAGGGAGACCCCATTGCCATAAAGCGTTTTATTACAGAACTCAGAGAGAAGGCTCCACCACTCTCTGTGATAGATAGCATAGAGCAGTATGAAATTGAAAGCAAGGAGTATAAAGAGTTTGTTATAGAACACAGCCGCAAGGAAGAGGGTTTTGTATTTATATCCCCGGATATAGCCGTATGTGAGGACTGTTTGCGAGAAATGAGAGACCCGAAGGACAGAAGATACAGGTATCCTTTCATTAACTGCACAAACTGTGGTCCAAGATACACAATCATAGAGGATATGCCCTATGACCGTGAGAAAACCACAATGAAAAAGTTTAAGATGTGTCCTTTATGCGAGGCAGAATACAGAGACCCTCTCTCAAGAAGGTTCCATGCCCAGCCCAATTCCTGTTATGATTGCGGGCCCGAACTCTGGATAGAAGGTATAAAAACAGACGACATATTCAAAAAGATGGCAGGGCTTTTAAGAGAAGGGAAAATACTTGCAATAAAAGGGCTTGGAGGGTTTCATATAGCATGTGATGCAACTTCAGAGGATGCCGTAGGTAAATTAAGAGAGCGCAAAAGAAGACCACACAAACCCTTTGCCCTTATGATGAAAGACATTGAAATGGTAAAGCATTACTGCTTTGTTTCAGAAGAAGAGAAAAAAATACTTAAATCACCCCAAAGTCCAATTGTTCTTTTGAAAATAAAGCAAAAGGGTGATATTGCAGATAACGTTGCACCCAATAATAATTACCTCGGTGTGATGCTACCCTATACTCCGTATCACTATCTTATGTTTGACTATATAGATTTTCCCATTGTAATGACAAGTGCGAATTTTTCGGACTCACCGATTATCAAAGATAATGAAGAGGCAAAGGAGAAACTTTCTTCTATTGTGGATTTCTTTGTGTTTCATAACAGGGACATAAGGCACAGGATAGACGATAGTGTGGTTTTTGTGGAAGAAGGGAGTATGCAGATAGTAAGAAGAGCCCGCGGATATGCTCCTGACCCGATAAGGTTGCCCATTAAAGTAAGACCTTCCCTTGCTCTCGGCCCTGAACTGAAGAACACCTTTACCCTTGCTAAAGGAAACATTGCAATTCCATCACCCCATATAGGAGATCTCAAGAATACAGACATTATGGAAGTTTTTGAAGATACCATTATGGAATACGTGAGGCTGTTTAAGATAGAGCCAGAGGTTTTAATATCTGATATGCATCCTTCCTATATGACAACTTCTCTTGCAGAGCGATTTAAAAACTATGTGGAGATAAAACATATTCAGCATCATAAAGCCCACATATACAGCCTGCTTCTTGATAATGGATTTACAGGCGACATAATAGGTTTTGCCTTTGATGGCACAGGTTATGGAGAAGATGGCAATGTATGGGGAGGTGAGGTTTTTGTAGGTAATCTTGAAGGACTTGAAAGAATTTATCATTTTGAGTATTTTCCCGTAGCAGGTGGTGACAGTGCAATACAGCATCCTAAGAGAATATCGCTTTCCTATATAGTTTCAAACTTCCCTGAGATGGAAACTTTAATAGCCCACAAATTTTCACCGTTTGAAAGGGAAGTGATAAAGAAGATGATTGAGCAGGGTAGGGTATTTTATACATCTTCAATGGGAAGAATATTTGACCTTGTTGCAAGTCTTTTAGACATACGCGACAGTATTACGTATGAGGCACAGGCAGCAATAGAACTTCAGATGTATGCAGAGCAGGTTGAACATGATGATTTTTACAGTTTTAGAATTGAAAACGGAGTTGTGATATTTTCTAATATAATTTTGGGGATTATGGAGGATAAAAAGAAAAGAGATGTTTCTTACATAGCAAGAAAGTTCCACAATACAATTGCTGAAATAATAAAAAATCTGGCAGAGCG
>JAMOPD010000038.1 GCA_027064745.1 Thermococcaceae archaeon | reverse complement strand
AAAGAAAAGTTAATATGTTGGCATTGGATGTAGCTAATAAATTACATTATGAAGAACCAATAGTGTTTCATACAGCATTACTTTCTTCTTTAAAAGCAACAGGTAGGATGGATCCGTTAGATGAGAAAATGTCTAAAAGCAAACCAGATACGGCTATATTTGTTCATGATAGTGAAGAAGAGATAAAGAGGAAGGTTATGAATGCTGTCTGTCCTGTTGGTATTATAGAACAGAATCCAATTGTAGATATATTGAAGCAAGTTTTGATACGGACAGATGAAGAAGAATTTACAATTGAGCGCGCAAAGAAATTTGGAGGAGATATTACTTTAACTATCCCAGAGTTTGAAAAAGAATATAAAGAGAAGAAAATACATCCATTGGATCTCAAATTGTTTGTTTATAAGAGATTATCCGATTTATTAAAACCATCTAGAGATTACTTTAATAAACACAAGGAGTTGTTGTCTGTATTTGATCAGCATGTTTGAATTGCTTGAAGAATACGGAATTGATAAAGAATTATATGTAGATGTTCTTACAAATAAAGAGAGAACGTTTAGAATTAATAGAATAAAAAATCCAAATGAAATATTGTTTGAATTAAAAGAATGTAAAAGAGATAAATATTTCCCGTTTATTTATCATTGTAATAGTCAGTTAAAAATAGGAAATACATTGGATTATTTTTTAGGTTATATTCATACACAATCTTTTTCTTCAATGATTCCTCCAATTATTTTAAACCCAAAACCACATGATGTTGTGTTGGACATGTGCTCAGCCCCAGGAGGTAAGACAACAGAGATGGCAGATTTTATGAATAACACAGGTATGATTGTGGCAAATGATAACAAAATTAATAGGTTAAAAATGCTTGTAGCAAATATGAGACGATTAGGTGTGGAAAATACTGTTGTTGTAAATGAAGATGCGCGCAATGTAAAGTTTAATATTCAATTTGATAAAATATTAGCTGATGTTCCTTGTTCTTCTTTAGGTTCCTCTCTTTTTGCATTAAAAAAGTGGACATATAAAAGAAGTAGAGATTTTGCTAGAATACAAAGAAAAATTTTGATGCGCGCGTTTGATTTGCTTAAAGAAGGAGGAGAATTGATATATTCTACATGTACATTTATTAAAAAAGAAAATGAGGATGTTGTTCAATTTTTATTAGATAATAATGAAAATGCTAAATTGGAAGATATATCTTTAAATTTTCCTCATGAGAGAGGAATAGATATGAAAGAGGCCGTTAGAATTTACCCTCAACATGTTAATAGTGAGGCATTTTTTATAGCGAAAATTAAAAAGAATTGAAGAGAGAGCAAACCAGATAAATATCCCTTTAGTAACGGCCAGCTAAACTCCTCGTTGCCTTAGAGCTTACACTGCCGTCCTATTGAACCCATCTGCTTTGGGCGGGCTTTTGCTTCCTCGTTTTGAGAGGTGCTTCGACCTTAGATGCTTTCAGGTCTTATCACCATGGGGCGTAGCTGCCCAGCAATGCCAAATGACAACTGGTAGACCAGAGGCCCCGGATCTCTGTTCCTCTCGTACTATGAGATCCTTCCTCTCAAGAAGCAACACTCCCAGTAGATACTACCGTACTGTCTCGCAACGTACTGAACCCAGCTCATGTGGGCCTTTAATGGATGAACAACCCAACCCTTGGTGGCTCCTGCACCACCAGGATGGCCCAAGCCGACAGCGATGTACCAAACCGCGGGGTCGATGTGTACTCTCACCCGCGACAAGCCTGTTACCCCCGGGGTAGCTTGTCTGACAGAGTGGACCTCCACTAAGAAGGTACCACTGTTCGCTAGGCCCTGCTTTCGCACCTGTTTTCCATACTATTAGGAAAGCAGTCAAGCCGGCATATGTCCTTCACCCTCTACAGCGGATTTCTGACCCGCCTGAGCCGACCATTGGGCGCCCATGTTTCCTTTTCGTGGGCGTACCGCCCCAGCCGAACTACCCACCAGAAGTTGTCTCCTTTTGGGATAAGTTTTACTAGTATGGTAAGGTGGTGTTCCATTGGCGCCTCCACCACCCCCGGAGAGGTGGCTTCGAAGGCTCCCACCTACGCTCTGTAACCAAACCAGTAAAACAGCATCTGGCTGTAGTAAAGTTCCACGGGGTCTTCGTTTCCCACTGGGAGTCCCCGGCATCTTCACCGGGCAGTGAGTTCACAGGGTCCAAGGTAGGGACAGTCGAGGAGTCGTTACGCCATTCATGCAAGCCGCCAATTAAGCGGCGAGGTATTACGCTACCTTAAGAGGGTCAGAGTTACCCCCGCTCTTTACCGGCCCTTCTTCCCCTTGAAAAGGGCTTTCAGGTACCGGCAGTGAGCAGACGTCAGCCACCATACTAGGCCTTTCGGCTTTGCGGTGACCTGTGTTTTTGGTAAACAGTCGCTCCTCGCTTGTCACTGCGACCTAACCTCTCGCGAGGCTAGGCACCCCTTCTACCGAAGATACAGGGCTAATTTGCCGAATTCCCTTACCTTGGTTCTCCCTTCAGGGCTGAGCCTTTTCAGCTAGGGGCACCTGTACTAGTTCTAGGTACGGTTATACAGGATCGTTCTCCATTCTCTTTTCATGGACTCAAGGCATCAGTCTAGTTACCCCATCACACCTTCATCCTCTTCTCCTCATAACGAGACTCTGAGGATTTCAGTGCTTGGACCATTTCTGGCTAGACCTAGCCCCAAGCGTCAAGAATGGAGCATTCATTGCTGAGAGCCTACCTGTATAGGGCAGGAATATTAACCTGCTTCCCTTTCGGCATTTCCCGATTAGGTAATGCCTTAGGACCGCCTAACCCTCAACTGATTTACGTTGTTGAGGAAACCGCGCCCTATCAGCCCTCTGGGATTCTCACCCAGATATGCTGCTACTAACGCCAGGATATTCATTCCAGGCAGTTCCACATCTCCTCACGGAGGTGCTTCTCAACCACCCGGACGCCCCTCTACTCAACGAGTTAAACACTCTGGTAGGGTATCGGGAGTCGGTTTAGCCCCGTCAATTTTTAGAAACCGCCCCCTCGGCTGGTCCGCTATTACGCGTTGTTTAGAGGGTGGCTGCTTCTGGGCCTACCTCCCAGCTGTTTTAGGGAGAGGCTTCCTTTTGGATTAACACTTAACCGACATTTAGGGCCCTTAACCCTACGTAGCGTCGTTCCGCTAAGGGCCTTCGAGCTTACCTCTGAAGAACCCCACTGCCGCCTTCTACGCATCTTGCGGATTCGGAGTTTGATAAGAAGGCAAGGGATTTCTCCCCTGACACTTCTAATCAGTGCTCTACCCCACAAGACTGCTCCAGCGACGCTGACCTGAGGGTCATTTCGAGGGGAACCCGCTATCGCCCGGCTCGACTGGACTATCACCCCTAGAGCGGAGTCACCTAAGGGGAATATACCACCACTAGTTGAGGGCCTCCACCAACCGTCAGGTTGGCTTCACCCTGCTCCGCCCTAGATCGCTACGGGCTTCGGGTCTTTGGGCAGTGACTAAACCCTTTTTACAAGGTCGCCCCTGGCCAAATGGTTGCGGGCATCTTGCTTTCGCTTCAGCTTTCGCTTTGCCACTACCCAAAACTCCCTGGCTCTTGCTTCGAGAAGAATGCCAGAACACTGCATTTCCTCCTTGGGTTTATACCTCGCGATATAAACCTTCAGGAGGCGTGCTTTTATGCCCTGGCTTCCTGTCCCCACTTAGTTTCAGGTTCTTTTCACACCCTTTCCAGGGTGCTTTTCAACGTTTGCTCACGCTACTAGTTCGCTATCGGTCTGCAGCCCATATTTAGACTTGGGAGTTAGTTCTCCCATATTCCCGCCTTCAATCCGGAAGACGGTACTCATTTAGTTCAGTCCTTTCAGTTTCCTATACGGGGCTATCACCCTCTATGGCTCTCCTTTCCAGGAGAATTCTAGTCACTGAAAGGATCCTCCCTCACACATCTTACCCTTATTACTAAGGGATATTCGTGACGGTCTCTTCGGGGTTCAGTCGCCTTACTACCCGAATCGCATTTGCTTTCTTTTCCTTCCGGTACTAAGATACTTCAATTCCCGGAGTGTTTTATACAAGAATTAAGATATTCTTGTACACAACCTGATCATGGGATCAACGGTTACATGCACCTACCCCATGCTTATCGCAGCTTGCCACGAGGTCGTGTAAACTGCAG
>JAMOPD010000037.1 GCA_027064745.1 Thermococcaceae archaeon | reverse complement strand
AAAGGCTTCAAAATTTTTAACCCAGCTCGCAGGAGAATTTGAAATTAAGGGCGGTTTAATGGTCTCAACTCGAGATGAGGCAAGGAGTGAAGAACTTAATTTCAGGGATGTTGACATTATTCTCCTCTATCCTCTCACTGGAGGAACGGAGAACATGCTTAAGGGGTTTTCATATTTCAGAAAACCTATAGTCCTCTACGGAGACACACTTAACAATTCCATGGCAGCAGCTATAGAGCTCAGAGAGTACTTTAGGGATAGACTGGTACCCTCAGCCTTGGTTAAGAGTTTTGACGAGCTTAAAGCAGCTTTATTAGGCTATGACGACATGAAAGACATGCTTGAGAAGTTCCTAAATTTGAGACTGGGTTTGATTGGAAGAATATCCCCATGGCTTATAAATGAAAAATTTAACCTACCTTATATCCATATAAGCCTGAAGAAGTTTTACGAATACTACGACACGACCACAGATGCAGAAGGCTGGAAGGTTGTGGAAGATATAGTGGCCAAGGCTGTGAAGATACAGGAACCTAAGAGAGACGATTTAACAAAGGCTGGCAGGATCTATCTGGCGTTAGAGAGAATAATCGAAGATTATCACCTGAATGGCTTCACTATTGGCTGTTTTGACTTACTCCCAAAGCTAAAAGCTACTCCATGCTTGGCATTAGCGATGTTCAATGCTCAGGGCATTCCTGCAGCATGTGAAGGAGAGCTCAATTCCCTTCTCGGAATGGCAATAGCGAGGATTTTCTTCAACAAATCTGCATTTATGGGCAACATAGCAGATTATGGAGAGAATTATATAATACTCGCCCACTGCACTGCTCCACTGGTAGCCAGCTACAGCCTGAGATCGCACTTTGAGAGCGGCATGGGTGTAGGTGTTGAGGTGGGCCTGCCAAAAGGAAAAGCTTCACTCATGAAAATCAAGGGAAGGAAGGCGGTGGTTGCTGGGGTTGAGGTCGTTGGGACAGAGAGGAGCGAGAACAGATGCAGGACACAACTAAAACTTAAGATAGTGGAGGCAAAAGATTTTATAGATGGTACCCTTGGCAACCACCACTTGCTTGTCTACGCGGACAGTGAAGAGATAGCAGACTTGTTAAGTGAGCTTGGCTTTGAGGTTATGCTGTATTAACCAGTCTTGATACTGGTACTAATTTTATTTCTTTTTCTATGTTAAAGTTAAAAATTAAGAAAAGAACGGATCACGCTGAAGGACTGCTGTTTCTTCCTTGATATATGTAAAGTGCCACCATTGTGACCAAACCTGCAACTATGACAAAATGGTTCAACGTAGCACCTAGCACACCAAGGGCAACGAGGATAACTCTAAACGCTTTAGGAACAGCTTTTTTAAGATGCCCCGTTATACCCACTGCCATCATGTACATTACGAATATCGTTGCAAGCAGATAATAGATTACCTTTATTGCCATTTCAGGTGTCCAATGTTGTACTGTTATTATAAACATCTCAGGATGAGTGAAGTATATGTATGGTCCAACATAACCTGCTAGTGCATATTTGACAGCATTTATTGCAGTCTTCCAGAAATCTCCTCCTGCTAAAGCTGAACCTGCATAGGCTGCTAGAGCTACAGGTGGTGTCAAATCTGCCAATATTCCAAAGTAGAACACAAAGAAATGAGCTGCCAATAGGGCTATTGGTGTTGTATATCCTGGGACTGAAGCAGTGTAAATTGGATTGTTTTGTACTGCGGTATATACTGCTGGAGCAGCTACTAATGAAGTAATAACATAGTTCGCAGTTGTTGGGACACCCATACCAAGGATTAAACTGAATATCATTGCCATCACGAGAAGCAGGAACAAACTGCCTCCTGCTAACTCCACTAATTTAAAGCCTAAACTTGTTACTAATCCTGTCATTGTTAGCACACCTTGGATTAAACCTGCACTGGCAGCGGCCAACATCACTGTGGTGCTAGTTTTACCGGCATCTACCATAGACTCATAAGTTGCTCTATACATTGTTTTACCGCTATCTGTCCGTGATCTGTAACCAACTATCAGGGAAAATATGATTCCAAAGATACCTGTAAGGAGAAGTACCTCTTCTTTTCGCATGTACAAGAGTTTTCCTAAGGCTATAAGGATCATGAATAATATGCTGATATAAAATTTCTCGTTGAATTCTATTAAGTCTGTAGTAAATCTTAGGATAACAAGAAGGATGCTGAGTAGCAGTATTATAATACCAACTGGTTTTGCTATATGTATGGATGCAATTGTAGTTTCCCTCCCTGTGAACATAAGCAAGGTTGTTATTAGCATTACAGCAACGTATAGCTTTTCATTTCCGGGAATCTCATCCTTTGAAATCCATGCTACCCATATAGCAACTCCGAGTGAGGAGACAGCTGCAATATGCGGTGCAATTCCCCATACTAATGCCACTGTGATAACCAAGATTGGTAGAAGAATGTAGAGCTTTCGCAGGAAATATTTAATTGGTTTAAAGTGTTCTCTGGACATTCCCTTCAAACCTAAGCGTTTCGTTTCAAGATCGATAAATAGATAGACACCAGAATAGTAAATCAACGCTGGTAGTACTGCTGCAATAATCAACTTGTTATATGGAACCCCAAGGAACTGGGCCATGATAAATGCTGCAGCACCCATGACTGGAGGCATTAGTTGACCGCCTGTTGACGCAACCGGCTCAACAGCACCTGCTATCTCCTTAGGATAACCTGCTTTTTTCATTAATGGTATTGTAAAGGTTCCAGTTGTTAAAACGTTGGCAACCGAGCTTCCACTTACTGTTCCCATTAGACCACTCGAAATAACAGCTGCTTTGGCTGGGCCTCCGGGGCGTGTGCCAAAGATCGTTATCATAAATTCCGTTATATAATCACTTACACCAATTTTCAAGAGAAACGCCCCAAAGAATACGAAGGCAAACACATAAATCGTCATAACATAAAATGGAATTCCAAAGATTCCCTGGTCAAGATAAAGATACTGGGCAATTCTTGTCCAGTTATAGCCGGCATCTCGAATTCCATAAATAAGGAACACGGTGACAATAGTCGGCAAAATCCATCCGATAGTGCGCCGTGTGGCTTCTAAAACCAGTAATATTGCGAGGAATCCAAAGATGACATCAGTTTGATTCACATTATAATACACCATATATGTGGGCCATCTCCAGAACTTATAGAGAGCAGCTACAAGCCCAAGGATTATTAAGATATAATCTATTATCTGGACTTTCTTTAGGTATTTCTCTCGTTTCAAAATTGGATATCTTAAGAATGCTATGACAAAAATCATGCCTAAGACAAAGGCCATTACCTGCTGATCTTGGAAATCTAATTTTAAGAATTCAAGTTTTAAGCCCATTTTTCCGAGCAAAGAATATAGCGAAAACGTAAAGTTGAAGATGAAGAGTATTTCGAATAAACCAATGAGGATTGCTGCAGTTTTTACAATATTCTCAAGTTTTGAAGGTAGGGTTCTTGTAGCCTCTAGCTTTATCTTTTTTTCTAACTTTTCGAGATTTTCTCCCATCTTTAACACCTCCTAATTAATGTTAGAATTATCGGATCCCTCTTAACACTAATTTTCATTATACCCTCCTCAGGAGGCTGGACAAAGATGATTTTACCATTGATTTTTAGGGTAACATTATTCACAGGAATAAACCAGTATTCCCAAGATTTTCCAAGATATTTGTTCATGTTTTTAACATAAAAATCACCAGATCGATATTGGAAATCTATAGGCTGTCCAGCGAGGAATTCCTGCCATTTTTCCTGAATAGCGTATATTCCAGTGTTGTTAATTCGATACACATCCACAACTTTGGTTAATGAAACACTGTGGGTATAGTCCACTTCTAAGGTGTATTTTGATGTAAGCGGAAAGTAACATACCTTTTCATTAAACCCTATCCTGACAACAGAAATCGGGAATATCATGATAAAGAACAGCAGTAATAACAATAAAAAAAGAAAAAATTTCTTCAAAAAATTTCACCCCCTCACTCTTTGGGCTTGTACTTGTCAGGCACTGTAATGCCCTGCTCTTCATAGTACTTAATAGCTCCGGGATGTAGGGGTACCATGAGTCCATCAAAGGCATGGTGCATGTCAATCTGCTTTGCTACCTGGTGGGCCTTTGCAAGCTCATCAAGGTTTCCATAGAGAATCTTTGTTATTTCATAA
>JAMOPD010000036.1 GCA_027064745.1 Thermococcaceae archaeon | reverse complement strand
TAAAAATGGATGAGGAGAGAGTAGAAATTAGAGAGAGCCCTCCCCCTGTATATGGAGAAAAACTCGAATTGGGCGTAGATTTTCAGACAACTGAGGAAATCAAAGTTCCAGAGAAACTCATTGATCAGGTTATTGGACAAGAACATGCAGTTGAGGTAATAAAAACAGCAGCAAAACAGAAAAGACATGTACTCTTAATTGGTGAGCCGGGAACAGGGAAATCAATGCTTGGTCAGGCGATGGCAGAATTGCTTCCCACTGAAAACCTAGAGGACATCCTAGTTTTCCCAAATCCAGAAGACGAAAACATGCCAAAGATTAAAACCGTTCCTGCATGTCAGGGCAGGAAAATTGTGGCTAGATACAAAGAAAAAGCCAGAAGCCAAGAAAACATTAAGTCATACCTACTTCTCTTCGTGTTCTTTACTGTAATGTTAGCGCTCTTAATCCAGTTTAATCCGACCAATCTTCTTATGGGGCTGTTTGTTATAATCATCTCAATAATGGCAATCTCCAACTTAAGAATGAAAAATCAAGTTCTCGTTCCAAAACTCCTGATTGATAACTGCGGTAAGAGCAAAGCCCCGTTTGTTGATGCCACAGGTGCCCACGCAGGAGCCCTGCTTGGGGATGTTAGACATGACCCATTTCAGAGTGGTGGATTAGGAACACCTGCTCATGAAAGAGTAGAACCGGGAATGATTCACAGGGCTAATAAAGGAGTCCTTTTTATTGATGAAATAGCAACATTAGGCATAAAGATGCAGCAAAGCCTGCTTACAGCAATGCAGGAAAAGAAAATGTCAATTACAGGCCAAAGTGAGCTCTCAAGTGGTGCGATGGTGAGGACTGAGCCTGTTCCATGTGATTTTATACTGGTCGCTGCTGGAAATCTTGACACTGTTGATAAGATGCATCCTGCCTTGCGCTCCCGTATAAGAGGTTATGGTTACGAAGTTTATATGAGAACCACAATGCCAGATACTCTAGAAAACAGGAAAAAACTGGTTCAGTTTGTCGCTCAGGAAGTTATCAGGGATGGGAAGATACCTCACTTCACCAAAGATGCAGTTGAGGAAATAGTCAGAGAAGCTCAAAAGAGAGCTGGGAGAAAAGGGCATTTAACCCTAAGATTGAGAGACCTCGGGGGAATTGTGAGGGCCGCTGGAGATATAGCTGTGAGAGAAGGAGCAAAGTACGTGACAAGAGAACATGTTATTGAAGCTATAAACATGGCAAAGCCTCTAGAAAAGCAGCTGGCAGACTGGTATATTGAAAGAAAGAAGGAATATCAGGTTATAAAAAGCGAAGGCAGCGAAATCGGAAGAGTGAACGGTCTGGCAGTCATAGGTGAGCAGAGCGGTATTGTACTGCCAATTGAAGCTGTCGTTGCTCCAGCAGCGAGCAGAGAAGAGGGTAAGATCATTGTTACAGGGAAACTTGGTGAAATTGCTAAAGAGGCCGTTCAGAACGTCTCAGCCATAATCAAACGATATAAAGGAGAGGATATAAGCCGGTACGATATCCACGTTCAGTTCCTTCAGACATATGAAGGCGTAGAAGGGGATTCAGCAAGTATAAGCGTTGCCACAGCTGTTATTTCAGCCCTTGAAGAAGTACCAATAAAACAAGATGTAGCTATGACAGGTTCACTGAGTGTTAGAGGTGAGGTCATGCCTATTGGAGGGGCAACGCCAAAGATAGAGGCAGCAATTGAAGCAGGTATTAAAACAGTAATTATTCCAAAGAGCAATGAGAAAGATGTGTTCCTCAGCAAAGATAAGGCTGAGAAGATAAGAATCATACCAGTTGAGACAATTGACCAAGTTCTCGAAATAGCACTTGAAGACAGTGAAAAGAAGAATCAGCTTATAGAAAAGATAAAGAAAGCTCTACCCCTAAACGCTTCATAACTAAAGAAGATCTGAAAGTCCTGCACATTCCAGTATTACCTCAGCAATTTCTTTACCTTTTTCTGCATTTCCGAGCTCTTTGATTATGATTTTTCCACTGGGATAAATACTCGTTTCAAAACCATGTATGAGTGCAATCAGCATCATATCTGGGATAAATGTTCTTATCTTAATTGAGCGATCCTCTAAGCACCTTTTGAGATCTGCAAGATTGATTTTAATCTTCTTCTCCCAGGAATAAGCCTGAATTACGATACCCTTCATTGTTACACATGGTTTGGCTATTATCATGCACACTCACCCGAAAAAATTTTCATAGAAACCTATTTATATGTTGTTCCACAGCTTTGCATGCTGTCAGTACCCATAAAGAGAACCAAGCTGAGAGTACCCAACTTTGACCAGAAATGCTTAAGAAATGTACCATCAACTTTACGTTGGAGGTGAGAGCTTGTTGCATATTCAGGATCTAGTGGTAACTGCTGAAAATAAGGAGATTCTAAAAGGTGTCAATCTCAATATAGGAAATGGGGAGTTCCATGTCATTATGGGACCAAACGGCTCTGGAAAATCCACCCTGGCCCTGACTATAGCTGGCTATCCAAAATACAATATAAGAGGTGGGAAAATCATTTTTAATGGGAGTGAGATTACCAACCTTCCGCCAAATGAAAGAGTTAAAAAGGGAATTTTGATTGCATTTCAGCATCCGGAAGAGGTTGAGGGAGTTAGGATAATTGAATTCCTCCAGCAGGTTCTTCATGAGCTTAAGGGAATCGATTTGGCAGAGGTATATGATCTGATAGTAAAAAAAGCGGAGGAATTATGGTTTAAAGAAGAGGATCTCCACAGATATGTTAATGTGGGATTTTCAGGTGGCGAAAGAAAGAGGCTTGAGCTTCTTCAAGCAGTTCTAATAGAACCTAAGCTCCTCATCCTCGATGAACCAGATAGTGGTGTTGATGTCGATTCTCTAAGTGTCATCTCCAGAAAGATTGAAGAACTCCATCAGAAGGGAACTTCAATACTTCTGATAACTCACTATGGGAGGATCCTCCAGCATCTTGATC
>JAMOPD010000035.1 GCA_027064745.1 Thermococcaceae archaeon | reverse complement strand
TGACTTAGTTGGAGCGTTTAACATTTTGCGCAAAGTTAGAACCATAACCCCGAATTTGGGCGGTTTGTACGCTCAGAGGCGGGGTAACGGGGGGAAGACCCTCCCCGAGGGGCTGAAAAGCCCACCTTTATTGGGCTTTAATGAAGCCCCTCAAACCTCCCTGTCACTGGCGAGGGGTTAGTTGGTTGGAACCCTCGCCCTTCAGGGTGGGGAGGAGGTCAGTCCAAAACCTTAAAGATTTAACTATTATAGGCCTATTTCCTAGTCTTAGCTTCTTCCTCAGCCTTTCTTATGAGCTCCTTAACCCGCTCAATCCTGTATTCCTCGACGACCCTGAGGAACTTTTTGAGCTCCTTCTCTCTATCCTCTTCCTCCCAGATGGCAAGCTTGTTTGCTATGGCACTTTCAAGCTCCTCCCTATCAACGATGGCAAAATCGTCGACCCTCTTTACTTCAAGCTCATCCGTATAAAACACAGGCAAATGAGCTTCTCTGAAGACCTTAAACGCATCATCAGGTAGAGTTCTGCCGCTCACAATGGCTCTTATTCCCTTCTCAACGAGATACTCCGCTATGCTCTTTCCAGCCCCTGCCGGATTCACCACGAAGAGGACATCATCTTTTTTAATCCCTGTCTCCCTCTCGGTCTTCTCTATCTCACGCCAGCTGAGGGTTTCAAGAACCTTCAGCGGAAGAGCCGACCCTCTGAGCTCAAGCAGGTGCATTCTCTTTGCAAGAACCAAATCTCTGCTCAGCTTTTCAATTATAGCCTTTGCATCCTTTAATTCTCTCTCAAGGGCCTCTATGCGCTTCACCTTAACCTCAAGCTCCCTCTCCTTCATGACTCTTGCTCTGATTTCATCATCATAATCGATCAAACGCCTTTCCAGACGTCCTATTATCCTCTTCTGTTCCTTTATTATCTCTCTGAGCTCCTTATTCTCACGTTCTAAGCTTTCTACACTCCTTTCAAGCTCACGAATTCTCTTTAGATATGGCTCAATATCCACATTTCTCTCGGGGGCGGGCTTTTCCTCCTTCGGCCTTTCATGTGCTGTTATCTTTGTTATAGCCTCCCCAAGGTTGTAACCCTGAATCACAAGAGCCTTGACCTCTTCGCTCTTCTTTGAAAGCCCCAGCTCTCTTAACTTTGCCTCCACGTGCTCCATCTTAGGTTTCAGTCGGAGATATGCCTTATATGCCGCAGCTAATGCATCACGCTGATGGTCGTCATCAACGGATATACCCAGATTTCTCAACAGCTCATTCTTCTCATCCACCCTGAGGCTTTCCCTTGGGACGAAAAGGTTGGCTTTAAACGAACGAGCAAGCTTCTCCACCAGACCTGGAGCAGGATTGACGTCGGTGGCAATTATTATGGGATGCCCAATGTTGCTGATGAACCTGAAAATTTCGCTCACAGCCATGTTCCTCTCGCTGTAAACCGCCAGAATATTTCCGTCCAGATCTATCGCGGCTATTCCAACGGTTATCCCAGGGTCTATCCCAACTATCACGCTCTTCCTTTCTTCTATAGCCCTCTCGCTCTTCAGCGGGGCGAATTCGAGACTCTTCCTTTCCACAGGATAAATTCTGACTTCAATATCACCACCGTGGGCTGGCCTTATAAGCCCTGCAAGTTCCTCCCTGCTCGCATACACCCGAAATTCCCCTCTAGCCAATCCATAATCCTTTTCCTCAACCTCCAAATCAAAAGGAATATCAGCTTTTCTCAGCCTATCCTCAATCTCCCTCACTTTATTCTGAATCAGATTATGAACTCTCCTCCTATAGCGATCCTGACTCCAGCCGCCCTTTCCCTGACTCCTTCCACGCGTTACCTTCACGATAACCTCATCCTCAAAGGCCAGCACCTCATAACCAACACCCTTAGAAGCCAGAAGTGCACAGACCTTGGCCTCCTCATGAGGATCAAACTTATCCTCTATTCTTATTCCATTCTCCTTTGCAAGAACCCACAGAGGTCTCTGCTCCCCAGGCCTTCCTGTTACTTGAACGAGCTTCGTTCCTTGTGGCAGAGCCCGGAGGAACTTCCTCAGATCATCACCGAGCTCATGGATATTATCCATGGCAACTATCTCTGGATGCTTGGCTTTTATAAAGCGGATCAGCCTGTAGAGCGTGAACTCACCCTTTTTCTCAAGTCTCCCGTTCATCCAGCTCACAACTGCAAACCTCTTCGGATTCTCACCGATTACATCAACACCAAGGATTAGAATAGGCATCACCCCTGCATTATTCACAGCTTTGGAAAACTTCTTAAAAATTTATCTAAAGCCCCAGAGAAGCCTGAATTGAGACTTCAAGAGCCTTTTTTATAGTCCTCAGAGACATGGAAGGCACTGCCTTCTCAAGAACCTGCTCATGGGCATAGGGTACATGAATAAAACCCGCTTTCACGGACAGATTCCTAATAGCTATCGTGTGGAGAGCCGTGAACATCGCAGTGTTGCACACATAAGTCCCAGCACTGTTTGAAACCATGGCGGGAATCCTCTCACTTCTCAAAGCTTTTACAATCCTCTTTATGGGTATCGTGGCAAAATATGCTGCCGGAGCGTCTTCAAAAATGGGTTCATCCTCAGGTTTGTAGCCTTCATTGTCTTCTCTTGTTGAATCCATAACGTTTATTGCCACCCTCTCAACGGCGATGTTCGGTCTTCCTCCAGCTTGACCTGTTAGAATCACGATATCTGGTTCCATTTCTACAATGAGCTCGGGAAGAAGGGCTTTAACACCTTTAAATGTCACAGGGAGTTGTTTCTTTATTATTTTTGCCCCGGAGATTTCATCTGGCAGTTTCCTGAGGGCTTCCCATGAAGGGTTGATTTTTTCCTTGCCAAAGGGCTCAAAACCCGTTACCAAAACCTTCAATGTTATCACCATTAAAACTTAACTTCACAAGTTTAAAAGGATAGGGCGTTGCTTTTATCGCCCAGGACATAGAAACTCCCATTGAAGCTAAACTTTATAGGGTTTAAAAGGAATAGGTTTTGGGGAAAAGCCATGAAATATGATGTTGCGATTATCGGGGGCGGACCTGTTGGCAACTATCTGGCAAACCTTCTGGCGAGAAATTTTGATGTGGCTGTTATAGAGGCAGGGAATTCATTTGGAGGGAAGGCATGCACCGGAATAATCGGTAAGAAGAGCTATGATGATTTAAAACTCCCGAAAAAAGCCGTCCTCAACACGCTCAGAGGGGCGATTTTTTACTCCAAGATTCAGAGTTTTGAGATTAAGAGAGCAGAGCCACAAGCATATCTTGTAGATAGAAAAGCCCTTGAAAAAATACTCGCAGAGAAAGCCATTAAAAAGGGAGTGGAGTATTTCATGGGGGCAAGGTTCGTAGGCTTCAAAAAGGGCAGGGCTATTGTTCAGAGATTCAACCGGCAGTTCGATGTTGAAGCACAGTTTTATGTTGGTGCTGATGGACTCAGGAGCAAAGTTGCTCAGGAAATGGGTGTAAAGACGAAGGCGGAGTTCCTCAGCGGATATGAAGTTGAAGTTGTCGGAGAGTTTGAGAGGCCAGATTTTGCTGAAGTCTGGGTGAACAAGGAGCTCAATGAGGACTTTTTCTTCTGGGTTGCACCTGTAAACGAAAACCTCGCCAGAATAGGCACCTTTGGAAGCCTTGATTCTCTGTTTAAGTTCCTGAAAATGAGAATGCTGAAGGCCGAAAGCATCGTGGAGTTCAAGGCTGGCAGTGTTGGATTTGGCTGGAGGAAGCCGTGGGTTAAAGGGAACATGGCTATAGTTGGTGATGCAGCACTGCAGATAAAGCCCACCACCGCAGGAGGAATAGCCTACGGAATGTTCTGTGCTCATGCACTGGCATATTCCCTTATCAACGGCAGGCCAAAAGACTATGAGAAACTCTGTAATGAAATTAAGAAGCAGATTTCCTTTGGAATGAGAATCAGAAAAATGTTCTTGGGGCTTACTCAGGAGCAGATTGAAAAGATATTCGAGATTCTCGGGAGCAGAGAGGCTGTTGAGCTGATTGAGAGGACAGCCGATTTCGATGACCATGCAAAGACTGTGAAGGCCATAATCAAAAGCCCCAAGCTTCTGGCAAAGCTCCTGAAGGTATCACCAATGCTGCTGAGGCATTTGGTGTGAGAAATGGAGTGGAGAATGGGACTTCAGGGGGAGTACCTGAAGGCAATAGCCGAGGGGAGAAAGAGGATTGAAGGTCGCCTATACGACGAGAAGAGGCAGAGAATAAGGCCTGGAGACACAATAATCTTTGAGAACAAGCTGATGT
>JAMOPD010000034.1 GCA_027064745.1 Thermococcaceae archaeon | reverse complement strand
GCGTGATTTCTATCATCAGCTCACCTCAGCCTTGTTGTCAAAACTTCCCCATAGCCTCTCCAAGTCTCTACAATTTTTTCGGGCTCTTCAGCTATTGCAAACATTGCAGGACCTTTTCCAGAAAGTCCAGCAACTGCTTCAACCTCTAAAGCTTTAGCAATGGGCTCGAGGTTGTATCCTAAGAAAGACCCATATATCAGCCCATTCAAAACCAAAGCTTTTTTCCACTCTCCTTTTAATACCAACTTAAAGGCTTCCTCCACATATGGAGCGAGGACTTTGAAGTTTTTGTTCTTTAAACTTGACGTCAGGACAGTTTCTTTAGGAATTAGCAAAACAACGGGTAGCTTTTCCACTTCCTCTCTCTTCAAGAGCTCAAGCTTTAAGTTGTCTGTCAAACATAAACCGCCAAAATAAGAAGCACAAGCATCGTCAAATGCTCCCGTTAAAGTTACACCAGCTCTCTTAGCGGCTTCAACGCCGAGCCTAACAACTTCAATATCAGGCAACTCAATTTTAAGCTCTTTTAAGATTGCATCTGTTAGAGCATTTGCCACTGCAGAACTGCTCTTCAAGCCCTTTCCAACTGGAATCTCCGAATCTATCTTAACTTTAACGCCAAAATCTAAGCCGAATTTATCTTTAATTATCTCCACAACTGCTTTAACTAATGAAAAATCCTTAAACTTCTCCCCTCTAACGAAGATTTCACCACTAACTCCTTCATCAGTTAGCTTAACCCTAACGCTAACCCTCAAATCTATTCCAATTGCTCCCCCCTTTCCAGTGGCAAAGGCATTGATTACCGTTACCGCGCTAAATGCTTTGCCTTTCACCTTTAAGCGCCTCCCGTCGCATGAACTCAACATCTGGCTTGACTCCAGTCCACAGCCTAAAGCTCTCGGCTCCTTGGTAGATGAGCATCCACAAGCCGTCAATAGTCAAACAGCCAACTTCTCTGGCTTCCCTTAAGAGCTTGGTTTCCAAGGGAGAGTAAACGATATCAAAAACCACCAAATTTTTTCTCAAAAGCTTCTTTGGAATTGGACTCTTATCTTCGTTCATGCCAAGAGATGTGGCATTTATCACAATATCAGCCCAGCTTAAGTAATGCTCTAAACTCTCTTTGCTCAGCTTCTCCCCTTTGACCCCAAGCTTTTCAAGCTCTTTTGCTTTTCTCTCAGTTCTGTTAAGGACAACAACTTTGGCTAACTTAGAGAGAGTGTAGGCTATTGCCTTCCCGGCACCTCCAGCCCCTAAAACTACGATGTTTTTGTTCTCAACTTCCGTAAAGCGCTTTAGAGCCTTTAACGCGCCAATGCCATCAGTGTTGTACCCAATGAGTTTCCCTTCTCTGTTTACTATTGTATTCACGCTTCCAATCGCTCTGGCTTCTTCGGAAAGCCCATCTAAAAACTCCAAAATTCGCTCCTTGTAGGGCATCGTAACGTTTAATCCAGAAATCCTAAGAGCTCTAACTCCCCTCACTGCTGACTCCAAATCATCAACTTCAAAGGCTAAATAAACCGCATTGATGTTGTATTTTTTGAACAGGGCATTGTGAATTGCTGGACTTAGCGAGTGTTCAACAGGCTTCCCAATTAATCCATAGAGCTTCGTTTTGGCGTTAATCATTTCTACCACCAATGAGAGCCAAGAGCAACTTCATATCTTCAACGCTCAGCTGTCCAGGTGCAACTGCTTCGCCCAGAGAAGCGTAAGTAAATGGACTTAAAATCAAGCTAAAAGCTCTTGATATTCTCCCTTTTTCACCCATGCAAAAGGCGATGAGATTTTTTTCGTATTCATAGAGCCTCACAATCCTCACGTTGTCAAGGTAGTGCTTAGCGAAGGTGACTATTTTTATGACATCAGCTTTGAGTTTTTTCATTTCCTCCAAGAGTTCTCTGAGTTCTTCAAAGCTCGGCGTTTTCTCAAAATCGTGATATGAAACGATAACCCCAACTCCCTTCTCTCTTGCCAGCTCAATGACATTTTTTGTGATCTTTGATTTGAACTCAACATCAACAAACGCTGGTTTAATCTTCATGAACTCTTCGAAGAGCTTAAGCCTCTCTTCATCCCTAATCTCTCTAAATCCCCCCTCTTCCTTAGAACGCACCGTGATTATCAGCTTCCCAGCAAAGGGCTTCAGCTTTTCAATTCCCTCAAAGTTTTCCATGGCATCAACTCTAAGCTCATAGAGATCAGCTTTATCATTTTCAATTATTTTTATAGCCTCATCAATGCTTTTTGCTCTAATTGTCCCTGCTATCATCTCTCATCACCTCGAGAACAGCTAAAACTATTTTTTCGTCAACTTCCCTTATGGTGACTTTCCCAATATCCTCTGGAAGTATGAAAACCAATCTCCCGTACCAAGCTTTTTTATCTATTTTCATGGCTTTCAAAAGCTCTTTTGGTTCAAAGTTATGCCTCTTCGGGAGGCCGAACCTATCTAATAACTCCTCGACTTTTCCAGAATCGAAACCGTTGATCTTTTCCGCTATCAGTGCGCTTGCCATCAAGCCGATAGCGACGGCAAAGCCATGCTTTACCTTGTAATTTGAAACTTTCTCTATTGCATGCCCAATGGTGTGACCTAAATTTAAAATCCTCCTCTTCCCGCTCTCCCTTAAATCCTCTTCAACGATTCTGAGCTTTACGTTTACACATTCTCTAATTAGCTCTTCATTGATTTCCCTGAAAGATTTGAGCTTCTTGTAAACTCTCGAATCAAGAATCCCATACTTAACGACCTCACCAAAGCCGTTCAATATTTCAACCTCGGGGAGTGTTTTTAGGGTTTCTGGATCAATTAGAACAAAATTGGACGGGTAAAAAGTTCCAATGATATTTTTACCTTCAAAATTCACCCCTGTCTTTCCCCCTATAGCAGCATCAACTTGAGCTAAAAGCGTCGTTGGAATTAAGCCCAAATAGGTTCCCCTCATAAAAGTGGAGGCGACAAAAGCAGCTAAATCTGTTATAACCCCACCGCCAAGCCCAGTTATCAATGATTTTCTTGTGAAGCCGATCTCAATTAGCTTTTTCCATATCTGCTGAGCCGTCTCAAGGCTTTTGAACTTCTCTCCATCTGGAATGACGATTGGAACAGCGCTTATTTGATCTAAAATCTCATCTAACCAGAGCTTTTCGAGGGTTGTGTTGGTTATTACGACAGTTTTGTAGGGAGAAATCTCATCAACAATGCTTTTTAGCTTTTTAATACCTCCCTTCTCGATTATAATTCCCATTTTCTCAAGTCCTCCAAGAGTTCTTTGAACTCATCGAAGTTCAGTTGCTGCTTTGAATCCGACATAGCTTTTTCGGGCTCTGGATGAACCTCAACCATAATTCCATCCGCTCCGACGGCAAACGCTGCTTTAGCCAAGGGTTTAACTAAGCTCCTCTTTCCAGCGGCGTGGGAGGGGTCAACTATTATTGGAAGATGAGAAAGCTCTTTAATGACTGAAACCGCTGAGATGTCAAGGGTAAAGCGCGTTGATGTTTCAAACGTTCTAATGCCCCTCTCGCAGAGAATAATGTTTTCATTTCCCTCAGCTAAGATATACTCCGCCGAATAGAGCCACTCTTGAATCGTATTGGCAAAGCCTCTCTTTAAAATGACTGGCTTATCCCTTTTGCCGACCTCTTTCAGAAGGTCAAAGTTTTGAGCATTTCTTGTCCCGACTTGCAGGATATCAACGTATTTAGACACGAGTTCAACTTTCCTTGTATCCATAACTTCGCTGACCGTAACTAAGCCAAACTCTTCTCCAGCTTTTTTGAGCCACTTCAAAGCCTTTTCCCCATGCCCTTGGAAGGAGTAAGGAGAAGTTCTGGGCTTAAACGCCCCTCCTCTCAGGACTTTAACCCCAAGCTCGCTTAAAAATTCTGCAGTTTTCATTATCTGCTCTTCCGATTCGACGGAACACGGCCCAGCGATTATGGTAAATCCTTCTCCAAATTTGACCCCATTAACCTTGACAACGGTCTTAGCTTTGTATTCTTTGCTGAATTTAAACATCAAATCACCTCCCGACATTTTACAAGCTCTCAACTGCCTCAGCTATTCTCTTTGCAATTTTATCAGCGCTTAAGCCGTAGAAATCCAATAACGCTAAGTAGTCCCTCGAGCTTTTGCCAAACTCCCTTGTTCCAATTCTAATGGCCCTCTTTGGCATCTTTTCGCTCAAAACTTCTGATACAGCTCCTCCAAGCCCTCCAAAAATGCTGTGCTCTTCTAAGGTGACTATTAAGTTGGCTTTTTTAGCTATCTTGAGCAAGG
>JAMOPD010000033.1 GCA_027064745.1 Thermococcaceae archaeon | reverse complement strand
TCCTTGGAGAATGAGATTTAAAGAATTTAAATAATAAATTAAAAATCATTCGAGGAGCACGTGCTTTACGGTTTTTACACCCGTGAGCAGCCATATCGCCAGCAGGAGCCAGTAGAGGGCGAAGCCGAAGCCGTCTATTACCCCTATCCCAAAGGCCGTGCCAACGTTGTGGGTGGCTCCCACGTAGGCCCCGAGGGGGAAGATGAAGGCCCACCAGGCGAGGCTGTAGGGCAGGGTGAGCTTCCTGATGTAGTAGATGGTCATTATGATGGCCATCGCCAGCCACCAGACGCCAAAGCCCCAGAGGATCAAACCGAACGCTAAGAAAGGCTCTTTGACCGTCAGGAACTCGCTGGCTTTGACGAGCGCGTAGAGCGTTGAAGTTCCGGCTCCAATGGGTCCCAGGTTTATCCACACCGCCGGGGCCATCCCACAGGGCATTGGTTCGTGCCTTATGAAGCGGAAAAACACTATCGCGAACAGGCCGAGGTAGAGGAAGAAGCCCGCTCCCCATGCGAAGTAGTTAACCGCGTAGGCAACCTCCTTAGCGGTTCCTGAGAAGCTCGGGATTAAGGCTGCACCGCTCATAGGAATCACAATCAGCCCTACGGGAGGAATGAACCACGCGGGGGTAACGGACTTGAGGTCTATTTCCTTCTCCACGAACATCAGATAAGGGATTAGCAGGGAAAAGAATATCGTTAGAACCGCCCCTGGAATCCAGAACGCCTTTGCGATGGCGGTTTTCTTGAGTATGAATAGGTAATCCGCCGAGAGGACGAGCATGGCCACGGCTATCGTCCCGTAAAAGTGGCTCACCATCGGATGTTTGAGGTCTTCTAAGGCGTTTTCCGTGTACTTCACCCACCTGAGGAGCCATGGGATTAAAAGGACAAAGAACAGGAGAGTGTTGAGGTATACGAGGAACTCTGCTAATCCCGCTAAGGCTGGAAGTCTCGATGAGTACGCTTTGCTTGCCAAAGCGAGAGCCCCTGTTCCCATAACGCTCGCGAACCAGCTCGGTGCGAAGTCCTTTATGTTCACCCTCATTTGCTTCACCAGAAGGGAAACTCATATGAAAAAATTTAAATGTTTCCTGAACCCATCGTTGAAAACCTTCTCACTGACCGTGCTTCTCACATCCCTCTTTCTCTTTTTCGCGCTCTATCTTCTCCTTCCAGTATGGATCCACCTCAAGAACCTGATGGATGAAAGCCTCAACAACGTCCCTGATCCTTCCGTAGGCTCCAGTAACGACCTCTATGCCGAGCTCGTTAAAGAAGGAGACCGCTTTAGGACCCATCCCATAGGCGAGGACGACTTCTCCCCCGTGCTCTTTGACGAACCTCGGAAGGTCCCCGGGCCCGTGCTCTTGGAAGGGAACCTCAACAACTTCAAAATTCTTTATTTTGTCATCCTCCACGTCCACAAAGACAAAGTACTTCGCCCTGCCGAAGTGCCCACTCACTTCGCTTTCCAAACCTCTGTCATCCACAGCTGGAACGGCTATTCTCATGTCACATCACCCACTTAACTGAAAATTTTTTCTCATATAAACTTTGTGCATAAGCACAGAAGACGTTACCGAGAGTGGGGGAAAATCCGCTTGGTAGCAGGGATTAGCAGTTAACTCCATGAAAAGGGCTCACCATACTCTCAGGATGAGTGTGGCATCACCTCCTGAAGCCATTTAGTCACATCATCAGGCGCCCACCGAACCGAGAATGAACTCTAAACAAGATTTAATGATTTCCCAACTGCCCGCCTTAGAACCGTGAGCAAAACACTAATTCTCTATAACCACAGGAAAAGAGCATTAAGGGCTAAGCTTCGATTTGCCTTAGCAGCGTAAGCTCCCTTTCTTCCCAGGCGGCATTATCAATTTCAATTATTATGCTCCCATCGTACAGAATAGCATAATCTCTAAGAGCATGTAAAAATTTTAGGATGCTGGTGAAGTTATTGTATAGCTTCAAGTATTCGAGACAGTTTATGTAAATAACACCTGAACTTCCCTTCTCTCGTGCTTCCCTCATATAGCGAACGCACAGTTCATTAATTAATGCCAGATTCGTGGGGGAAATTGCATTTTCTATTGGAGCGCTGCTTATTATATGGACGTTCCATGACTTTGGGTATTCACCCCCTCCTCTAACAAAAGCCAGAACAGGAAAAGACTCAAATTTAGCGATAATCTCTTTCGTTTTCATCTTGTCCACTATACTAACATTTTTCATACCTTCTATATAGGGAGCCTTTTCGGGGATTATGATCTCAACCTTGGCTTTCACAATTTTAGATAGGTGCATCAGCAGACAGATTCCAATCAGAAATCCAATGAAGATGTTAATAGCACGTAGAGTCATGCTAACCCCTTTTGCAAAGGGATAAACCAGAAGAGCAGTACCAAGTGATGCGTAGAAGAATCCGAGCCTTCTAAAATCTTTTTCTTGGGAAGATGAGTGAACCATGATGCCCAGGAGGAGCAGGAGACAGCCGTATTGAGCAGTATGGAGGACATCCATAAAAAGCTTAAATGATTCCCCCGAAAAGAAAGCCCCTCCGAGATACTCATAGATGGGTCCCAGAACAAGGATTAGGGAAACCCCTCCAAGGTACATAAGCTTTTTTGGATTCCTCACATATACTAAGGCTGAAACTCCCACCGTTATGCAAACTCCAGAGAAGCCTAAAACTATCTTCTGAAAGATGAACAATTCATGGGGGCTTGGGAATATTTTCCGGAAGATAGAAGACTCGCCAGGGGTTAGGGCTGCAAGGAAGAAAAACCATCCAAGGGCATGCATCACAGCTGGCCTGCTTTTCTCTTTCACCCCAATATACATCAAATACAACCCAAAAGGAGTACCCACTATCATACCCATAAGCTTAAAGAGGTCTCCATAAAAATACTCTCCATACTCTATCATTGCTCTCATATAGTATTGGCCTCAGTCTGCTTTATAAATATTTTTTACGAGAAAAACATACTGTCAGGATAATTGGGGCATCACCTCTCGGAGACATTCAGTTAATCTTTATTACAGTCTCGTCAAGTGCGACTCTGTTTTTTCACTGCGAGGGCTGGTAAATTCTTTTTGCGAATTTTCGAACTGTTTCTCAGGTCTGATTTCTAGGATTTCTGCGACTTGCCTGTAACTTAAGCCGTGTAAGTACGGGATTATTGCCTTGATTTTCTTTTCTGGCGGGATTTTTATTCCGGCAAAAATTGGTTTTAAGGCTGAAACCACCAAAGTATATTATGGTTTCAGCTTTCATTTTCCCTCCCTTTTTCTGAAGTATATCAGCAACTTAAGTCTGACATCCTGCTGCTTATCTTGACAGTATCTAAAAAACAAAGTGAAGCTTATAATAGTAAACAGTATTGATCCTATGTTTAATCAATGTGTAATAAGGAATACAAAATTTTTTGAAAGTAGTAAATGCTTCTAAAGTGGAAAAATGGACATGTTATATTCTACAAACTACCATTTCTTTAGAGAGTTTTCTAAAATTTCAAGAAAAGTATATTTTTCTTCTATCGTAGGGCCTAACGCGGTAGCCTCTCTGTATTCATCTAATGTATCTATTCTAATAAACACTTTTGAACTATTTGGAACATAAGAATTATTTAAGGCAATTCCTAAAGCTTTCTTGAAGTTACTTGGATCTCTTTCGTAGGGAATACAAAATGTGTTTGGATCATTAAAACCCGGTAAAACTGAAGGCATAAATAGTTTATTATATTTTATAGCCTCATTTTTCCACCCCTCAACACCTTGTTTGTAATATGAGAGCGTATAGTTCATGTCTCTCAAATAGCCACCAGCCCACATTGTCCATCCATCAAATAATTTTGCTATTTCTATCCACTCAGAATATGGTGGGTATGCTAGTGGAAGAGCATGGTCTGAGACAAAAAAAGGTTTATTCCTTTCGCGTTCAAACGGGGTCGAGATAATTTGAATAAAATAACGCACATTGCCTCTGAGCGCTTTACTTTCATAGAGATAAATTACAGGCCTGCCATTTATACGTAAAAAATTATCATCATCTGTAATTTCTTTTATTTTTTCAAAGTCATTTTTAATTAAATTCAGCCTACTATCATTTTCTTTTATTATATAAAACCCGTTCTTATCAGGTCTTATACCAGCTGCATCTAATCTGTGTGGAGTCTCGTAAAGAACGGAGGCAAATACTTGATCCTTTATAAATGAGTAAGAAAGTAGCTTAATAATGTTTTCATGCATTTTATAAGTTCTACTATCACTAAATATGCCCCAACTAAAAAATAATGTATTGCCCCCATACCCTGTAAA
>JAMOPD010000032.1 GCA_027064745.1 Thermococcaceae archaeon | reverse complement strand
TCGACTCTAAATATTCCCTTCGTGTCCTTTCCTGCTGTCCCTGCCTCCTTCCTGAAGCAGGGGCTTATCCCAGCGTAAAGCAGAGGCAAATCGTTCCCGTCGAGTATCTCATTGGCGTGCATTCCAGCCAAGGGGTGTTCTGCCGTCGGGATGAGGTAGAGATCCTCGCCCTCGACCTTGTAGATGACGTCCTCGAAGTCTTCAAAGGTCGTCGCTCCCTCCTCAACGAAGCGCCTGACCATGTAGGGCGGAACAACTGGAGTAAAGCCCTTCTCTATGAGCTTGTCGAGGGCAAAGCGGAGCAATGCTAAGTCGAGGATGACAAGCTCGTTCATGAGGTAGTAGAAGCGCGAACCACTAACCTTAGCGGCCCTCTCAAGGTCTGCACCCCTGAGGAGTTCAAGCATGTCAACGTGAAGCCTCGGCCTCCAGCTTAAAAGTTCATACTCCATCTTCCCGAGGCTCTGCTCCTTAAAGCTTTCGAGGAATCCCTCCCAGACCTTGGCCTTGCCCCAGAACCTTATGGGGACGTTTTCACTGTCATCTTTACCGATGGGAACGCTCTCGTGGGTTATGTTTGGCAAACGCCAGAGGTAGTAATCGATTTTCTTTCTAATCTCTTCGATTTCTTTTTCCAAAGCTTCAATTTGCTGAGCTATCTCTTTGCTTTTGGTTAAAAGATCATCTATGCTTTCACCTGCCTTCTTCCTCTTGCCGATTTCAACCGCTATCCTGTTTCTGTCGCGCCTGAGGGTGTTGATTTTCCTGAGGTTTTTCCTCCACCTCTTATCCAGCTCAAGAATCTCATCTATCCACTTGAGCTTCTCTATCTCTCCGCGCTTTATTAAATCTGCTTTAACGATATTTGGGCTTTCACGGATGAGCTTTATGTCTAGCATGTTACCACCTTAGAAATAAAATAACCCTGTTGTTTAAAAATCATTTGCTACTGGCCAGTTCAGGAATAGAAAGGCCCGAAAAGAATCACCTCCACTTCCTCATCCTCCTCCAGTATTTCCACATTTTCAGGAACTTCTATGAAGCCATCTGCTTCAACAAAGCTTGTTACAGCCCCACTGCCCTTGAGTATTGGTATGGCCTTTTCTCCTTCAATTCTAACGGGAAGAAACTGCCTTCTCCCCTTAACCGAGAAAACCTTATAGGCGAGCTTTTTTCGTGTCGTTGTGTGTTCATAGCTTCCCCCGAGGAGCTTTCTGATGAGCGGAGCAACCAGAAGGGTAAAGTTTGTGAGACAGGAAGTTGGATATCCAGGCAGGCCAAATATGGGCTTTCCATCTATCAGCCCTATTATTGTGGGTTTTCCCGGCTGGATTGCAATACCGTGAGCCTTAACCTCTCCAAGCTCTTCGATTATTGAAGCTGTTAAGTCCCTCATCCCTCCACTTGCACCGCCAGAAAGCAGAATTATATCGCAACATTCAATACCTTTAAGGATAAGCTCTCTCAGGTTCTCCTTCTCATCTCGGGCTATTCCAAGGAAAACTGATTCACCACCAAGCTCCCTCACCGCATCGGCTATAGCTCTTCCGTTGATATCATAAATCTGCCCGTATTTCAGCCTTTTGCCGGGGAGTACAATCTCATTCCCTGTACTTATCACAGCTATCCGGGGTTTCTTAAAAACCCTGACCTTGTCAAAGCCAACAGCTGACAGAAGGGCTGTTTCTTTGAATCCTAGCCTCTGCCCTTTTCTGAGGAGAGGTTTATTTGCTGATACATCCGTTCCTGCCTTCATAACCCCTAAGGCGGGATAAGCAGGCTTGTAGATTACGACTTCATTGTTTTCTCTGTCAACGTCCTCAAACTGTATCACTGCATCCGCTCCCTTCGGCAAGGGAGCTCCCGTGGAGATGTAGATGCTTTCACCCTTATTGAGTGTAAATTCAGCTGCCTCTCCAGCGTTTATTTCTCCGATTACCTTTAACCTTACAGGCTCGCTTTCACTCGCCATCCATGTATCCTCACTTCTGACGGCATAACCATCTACAGTTGCTCTGTCGAAAGGAGGAACGTTTATGGGGCTCTTGACATCTTCAGCCAGAGTTCTTCCAAGGGCATTCTCTATATGTACTTCTTCAACTTCTGCCTCTAAGGGGAGCAAATTGATAATCTTCAATGCCTCTTCAAGAGGAATGACCTTCAGGAACGCCATTTTATCACCGAAGAAGGTTATCTCGGAAATATAAATGGATTGCGTAAGCGAGGATGTTTAACATTTGACCATCAGGGTTATATATTACTTCATTGCTCTTAAGTTTGCTGACTATTCTGAAGATTCAAAAATCGGGGAGCTCTCAAAGGACAATAATGTCAAAGAACCATTGAGATAGCTATCATTAGAAAAGATTGGGAATCACCATTCTTCCTCTTCTTCCCACTCGTCTTCCCAGTCTTCCTCCCAGTCCTCTTCCTCCTCCCATTCGTCTTCAAACTCTTCCCACTCTTCCTCCCACTCTTCTTCCTCAGCCTGCTTTTTCTTCTTTGGAGGCTGCATACACACACCTCAATTTTACCTGTACCTTTAATTTAAAATAGTTTTCGGGAATCGAAGTTGATAATAGATGCCATCTAGCAGTACGGGAAATGCTTTAATACCCTATGTTCATAGCCCCAACCATGAGAGTTGCAGTAATAACATCAAATGCGAGGGTGTATTATCTTGCCTCAAAAGTTTTGAAGGAATATCGGATCCCGTTTTACAGCCTTCGAATAGGTGAAAGGATACCCTTTGATGTTGAGGTTGTTTTAACGAGTGAAGAAGATTATGATAGGATTGATTTCCCAACTAAAGTCGTTGTGTATAACGAGAATTTCATTGATGAACTGCTGGCAAAACTTGAGGGAAGGGGTAGATTCAGGCACATATATATTGCAATTGACCCTGGAGAGAGGCCGGGAGTTAGTGTTATTGCTGACAACAGAGTTCTGGAGGTATATCACCTAAAGAACCCTCGGGATATTGATGTTATCCTTGACTTACTTGAAAAATACCCACAGGCAAGGCTGAAAATTGGACACGGAGCAAAGAGACACAGGATATTAATGCTGAAAGCACTTGCGAATGTGCTTGGTGAGGACTATCCAATAATCCTCGTGAATGAAAAGAAAACAACTCCCAAAGTCGGTGGAATTGAGGTTTCTCAGGTGCAGGATATAATAGCCTCAATCAATATAGCTTTAAGGGATGGTAGGGAAATTAAAATTGGAGAGCTAATTGAATCAGGCGAGCCAACCAAAGGAGAAATTGAATATATAAAAAAGAGGAGTAGAGAGCTGAGCGGGACGATAACAATTTCATCTGATCTCGCTAAAGAGGTTGCCAAAGGCAACCTGACTCTCGAAGAGGCTATTGAAGCTCATAAAAAGAAAATTAAGGGGGATGAAAAATGATTTTTGGGAAGGAGGAGGCTAAAGAAGAAATTAAGCTCAGGGTAGCTGAGGCTTTGAAAAGAGATGTTGGAAGAGGAATAGCACGATTTGATAGGAAGTACCAGAGGCAGCTTGGCGTGGAGCCAGGCAATATTGTTGAGCTCATCGGAGAGAGAACCACTGCGGCGATAGTTGCTAATCCTCATCCAGATGATAGGGGGTTAGACATAGCAAGAATCGACGGATACATAAGGAGAAACGCTGGGGTGAGTATAGGGGATTATATAAGGATAAAAAAGGCGGAGGTTCATGAAGCTAAGAAAGTTACTCTTGCTCCTGCTCAAAAGGGAGTTTATATCCAAATTCCAGGCGAGATTGTGAAGAACAATCTTTTGGGAAGGCCTCTTGTCAAGGGTGATGTTGTGGTTGCCAGCGGTAGGGGAGGAAGTGAGATTTATCCAAGGGATCCTTTTGATGAGCTCTTTAGAGGACTTTTTGAAGGCATGCCCCTTGGCTTTGGAGAGCTAAAATTCATAGTCGTTAATACGAATCCTAAAGGCATAGTCCAGATAACCTACAACACAGAAATTGAAGTTCTACCTCAGGCCGTTGAAGTTCGTGAGGAAAGCATACCAGAAGTTACCTATGAGGACATAGGTGGGCTTAAAGATGCAATACAGAAGATTCGTGAGATGGTTGAGCTACCCCTCAAGCACCCTGAACTCTTCGAGCGCCTTGGCATTGAGCCGCCGAAGGGAGTGCTCCTCTACGGCCCGCCTGGAACTGGTAAGACTTTGCTGGCTAAGGCTGTTGCTAACGAGGCTAACGCCCACTTCATAGCAATAAATGGTCCTGAGGTTATGAGCAAGTTTTATGGAGAGAGTGAGGAGCGCTTAAGGGAGATATTTAAGGAAGCTGAAGAAAATGCTCCGAGTATTATCTTCATCGATGAGATTGATGC
>JAMOPD010000031.1 GCA_027064745.1 Thermococcaceae archaeon | reverse complement strand
AGGCCGCTATTCAGATGGCGAATTCACTTGCATCACCCAGAATTAAAGCAGAGGTATTTGCAGCAATAGCCAGAAATCTGGCACTGTCAGATAGGTATAGTGATTCCTATGAGTACTTTAAACACGCAGTTGAACAGCTCCAATTTTCAAGGGCCCTTTATTCTGAAGTCATCTCTGCGCTGATAAAGATTGCACGCTTAATAGAAAGAACTGGTGATGAGATACCAACAGAAAAAGCTCTTGAGTTTTATAAACTAGCTAGGGATCTTTACAGTTCAATAAGATTTAGACTTCAGGTAGAGGCTTTAGAAGAAAAAATGGAGCTTGTGATGGATGTCCTCAAAAGAAAAAGTTTAGCTGTTGTTGAGTTAATTGAAAAAGGAGATATAGAGAGAGCTATGAAAATGACTCGTTTTCTACCTCCAAAGGATAAAGCATTTTCTCTGCTTGAGATATCTTACTGGCTTTTCCTCCATGAATACCGAAATCTTGGAAAATCAATTTTCGAAGATGCCCTAAATACAATACTCATCGGAAAATTTAAACCAGATGATGTCGAATTGGAGAGCATAGCAAGGCGCTTTTTGCGTATTGGCCTTTTGGAAGAGGCCATGATATTGAGTGGGATTATTAGGGATGAAACCAAGGCTTCCATACTTTTAGGTGACATCGCATTAGCTTATGCAAAAAAGGGAGATATAAATAGAGCCCTATCGATTGCCGAGGGAATTGGGGATAAAGAAGTTAGAGCGAGTATTCTGGAAGAATTAAAACTTTAGTACCACGTGGGATTATACGAGAGCATTTTTGTGAGACTTCAGCCCTTAGCCGCTCCAGAATCGGAACGTTAAAATAACCCCTTGTCGATATGCTTTTTTACTTTAAAGTTGCACTTATATCATTGGTGATACGATCATGATGAATGTTAATGCAATTAAGGAACGTTTGGAGGATGAAGATATTGAAGGAGCATTAAAGCTTGCTCTCAGCTCAGATAATCCTCTCGTAACTGTCGAGATGCTCTCCTTGATACTTAAGTATGTAAAAACTGTAGAGGATTATGAACTCATTTTGGCATATATAGAAGAAGCAATAAGCGAGATTACGAGTGCACTTGACAAAGTTAAGGCATTAAGCGTTGCTGCAGAGTCTTTATACACTACTGGAGCTGAAACAACAGGATGGCGTTATTTTGAACTTGCTATAAAAACAGCTCAAAGTATAGACTTTTTTAAATGGCGAGCAGAAGCTTTTAGTAGTATTGCGCGCATGATGGCACTTTCAGGATTTGTTGAGGATGCACATCGTTATTATCACCTCGCTTTTAAATCTCTGGCAGAGTCTAAGGAGCAATACTCTGTCATAGTCCCCCTTTTATCTAACCTGGCGGATGACATAATTGAAAGTGCAGATAAAATCCACGATGGTCGGGCATTGAGACTGTACAAACTGGCACAGGATATATATCTCTTCATAAATAGACGTCTAACAGCTAGTACAATAAAGGAAAAAATTGATACAATTAGTGCTGTTCTTAAACAGGGAAATATCGCCATTACAAAGTTTTTGGAGGTTGGTGACATAGATAAGGCCATCTTTGCGGTTAGATATCTTGAAGACCATGAAAGGCCAGTGGCCCTCATGAATGTAGCATACTGGCTTTTCCTTCATGGTCAAGAAAAATTGGGTCGTATTTTACTTAAAGATGCCTATGATATTATCTTTATTAGAAAGCTTAAGCCTAATGACATAACTCTTGAAGGAATCGCATATCGTTTTATGAAGCTTGGTTTAATTGATGACGCTCTTAACATTGCCGGTATAATAGAAGATGAAAGAAAGAGCGATGAAATTCTCGGAAGAATTGCATTAGCGTATTCTAAGAAAGGAGACCTTGAAAAAGCGGAGGATATAATTAATGTGATTAAAAGCGAAAGTATTAAGAGTAAGTTCATTAAGGCCATAAAAGGTGAGAAAAATGTGGGATACAGGTAAAGACTACCGCTTACTGGTGGCGGAGAAGGCGGTGGAGCTGTTCCTGAAGACGGTAGAGCACGCGAAGTTCAAGGGGAAGTGGAACAAGAAGGGAGCAATTCAGCTGGCAAAGGAGATGATTCCGGAGCTTCAGGCGATGCGCTATTCCTATGTAGAGCCGAAGGAGCTGATTGAGACACCACAGATGAAAGCCCTGAAGGAGAAGGCTCTGGGAATAATCGAGGCTCTAGGTGGGGAGGACTGGCACCACAAGTTCATCAGACTGGCGGATAAGAGTGAGCGCGAAAAGGTCGAGGAGCAGGTGGCCAAGGTCAGGTTCTTCCTGAACACAATCCTCGGCCTCGACAAGCGCTTGGCATTAGGTAAGATAAACGACCCGGTTATAGCAGTTGATATAAAGGTCGGTGAAGTCATGAGCATTGCCAAGCACCCCAACGCCGACAGACTTCTCGTCACCAACGTTAACCTTGGCGACAGGGCGATAACCGTCGTTACGAACGACCTGACGGTGAAGGAAGGCAACCGCGTTGCCGTTGCCCTGCTCCCGCCGGCGAACTTCCGCGGAATAGTCAGCGAGGGAATGTTCCTCGGCGCTGGTGAAGGCGTCCTCAAGGACGTCAAGGGAGAAATCGGAGGTTTGCCAAAGGGAATCCCGCTGGAAGCCTTCAACGAGACGAGGAATCTGGTCGAGGCGTTTTTGAAGGGGTGAATATTACTCCCAATATTTTTAAGCTCTTCCTTTAAGTTGTAGCTGGGATTTATTATGAAGAGAGTTCTCATGGTAATTTTTGTGACAATCCTCCTGCTCGCTGTGGCCCTCTACACGGTTCACCAAAGCCCAAATTCTCACCATCCAGGCTCGGACTCCGTTGCCATGGCTCCGGACACTGCCATGAACATGCTCTACGATGCCAATTTGAGCAACTTCAGCCTTAAGCCCTACTTCACCTACTGGGTTGATGGGAGCACGTGTAAGAAACTCCGCCCGGAGTGCAGGATACTCCGCATGGAGGATATAGTGGAGGTGAAAAACGAAACATACTTGGCCTTCTTCGACCTGGAAAACAGGAGTGTAAAGCTGGTTCCGGCAAATGAAACGCAGATAAAAGAGTACCTCCAGTTTTTTGAGGAGCACGGAGGCAGGACTTTCAGATGTAACTCAACGGTAAAGGGAACCGTTGGAAACAGGACTTTCCTGGCCAACAACGGCATTTGCTTGGCCCCTGCTGTTGTTAAAGTGAAGGGGTAATTGTATTCTGTCAGGTGAATACCATGGAAAGAGATACCGCAATAATTATGGCTTCTGGGATTGTTTTGTTTATTTTTTCTCCTTTCATGCTGTTTTTTACTGTAGCTATATTGGATACCCCTGGCATGGATAGGGCACTTTCTGGCATGCTCTTTTATCTCATTGCACCTGCCATTCCCACCGCAATATCCTGCGGTATATTAGGGGGTATCATGAAATTTCTCAAAAAGCCCACTTCATGGATAAAAATAGCTTTAAGTCGAATAATCCTTGCCGCCTACTTTATTTTCTATATGCTAATGAGTTTCATGCAGGCTAAATGAAACTGATATTCAATGGAATCACTGTATCACGCGCACTCCCTTGTCCTCTCCCTGTCTTCCTTTGAAAGCCTCCAGCCCATGGCGCCGGCGTTTTCAGCTACGTGTTCTTTCCGGCCGGCCTTGGGAATTGCTATGACGTTCTCCTCCCAGATGAGGTAGTTCAGAGCCACCTGCGCCGCGGTTTTGCCGTAGGGTTTTCCAATCTCGGCCAGACAGGGGTTCTTCGCGAGAGAGCCCTTTTCAAGGGGAGTGTATGCCATCAAAGTTATTCCCTCGCGCTTCATGTAATCGAGCAGGCCGCTCGTTTCAGGCCACCTATCGCGGAGCGAGTACTTCACCTCGTTGGCGACTATCTCGTACTTCCGCATGGCCTCCTGAGAGCGCCTGAGAAGCTCAAGGTCGAAGTTGCTGACGCCTATGTAGCGAATGAGCCCTTCATCGGCGAGCTCTTCAAGGGCGTGGAGCGTTTCCTCGATTCGCCCCCACTCCGTCCCGGGCCAGTGGAGGAGGTGTAAATCAATGTACGTACCGAGCCTCTTCGCACTCGCCCTTACGGCCCTCTTTGCTTTAGCGTAGTCGAAGTGAGTGGGCCAGATCTTGCTGACGATGAAGAGTTCCTCGCGCTCGAAGCCCTTGATGGCCTTCCCGACGAGTTCCTCGCTGTGGCCCGCACCGTAGAACTCAGCCGTGTCTATGAGGTTTATCCCAAGCTCAAGGCCATGCCTCAGGACCTCAACACTCTCCTCGTCGCGCGAGTAGTCCGGGCTCTCCTTCCCACCAATGCCCC
>JAMOPD010000030.1 GCA_027064745.1 Thermococcaceae archaeon | reverse complement strand
ACCCAAACTCCTTTGGTGATGCTCATGGCGCTGAGCGACAGGCTGGAACTCGTCAACCCTTCTGAGATTAGGAAGCTCTTCGACCTTGCCCAGGGTGTTGAGGGTCTCATCTCACTCGGAATCGGCGAACCGGACTTTGACACCCCCGAACATATTAAGGAATATGCAAAAGAGGCGCTGGACAAAGGAATGACGCATTATGGGCCGAATGCTGGACTGATGATGCTCCGGGAGGCAATAGCCCATAAGCTCAGGGAGCATAACGGCATCGATGCAGATCCCAAAACTCAAATCATGGTAACCGTCGGTGCCAACCAAGCGTTTCTGATGGGGCTCGGGGCGTTTCTTAAAGAGGGTGAAGAGGTTCTCATCCCCGGTCCAATGTTCGTCAGTTATGCTCCCGCCGTGATTCTGGCTGGAGGAAAGCCGGTTGAAGTGCCAACTTACGAGGAGAACGAATTCCGTTTGAATGTTGATGACTTAGAAAAGCATGTTACAAAAAGAACACGAGCATTACTCTTAAACACTCCCAACAATCCAACAGGAGCAGTTTTAACAAGGAAAGACCTTGAAGAGATTGCAGATTTTGCAGTTGAACATGATTTAATGATTCTAAGCGACGAAGTTTACGAGTACTTCACCTACGATGGAGTCAAGAATTACAGTATCGCCTCTCTTGATGGAATGTTCGAGAGGACTATTACAATAAATGGCTTCTCAAAAACCTTTGCCATGACTGGATGGCGTTTGGGTTTTGTCGCAGCCCCAGAATGGGTAATAGAAAAAATGGTGCGCTTTCAAATGTACAATGCAACCTGCCCCGTAACGTTTGTCCAGTACGCTGCCGCCAGAGCCTTGAGAGATGAGCGGAGCTGGGGGGCTGTTGGAGAAATGCTTCAGGAGTATGATCGGAGAAGAAACCTTGTATGGAAGCGCTTAAATGAGATGGGACTACCAACAGTCAAACCTAAAGGGGCGTTCTACATCTTCCCACGCATAAGAGACATTGGGCTAACGAGTAAGGAATTCAGCGAGCTTATGATTAAAGAAGCAAAAGTTGTGGTAGTTCCCGGAAGTGCCTTCGGACAAGCCGGAGAAGGCTACATCAGAATAAGCTACGCAACGGCATATGAAAAGCTTGAGGAAGCAATGGACAGAATGGAAATTGTGCTGAGAACAAAAGGCCTCGTTTAATTTCTCTTACTTCTTTTCTTTGTTCTCAGTTCTTACCTTTAGAGCCTTTCAAGCTTCACAGAGATTTTTTCGCCTATCTCGACAACGGCATAGTATCCCCTGAATAGAGGGCCCGGATTTATGATGATGGTCTTTCCTACGTTATCAACGCTCCTTGCCTCATGAATGTGGCCGCATATGACGAGCGGGGGTTGTTCATCCTCGATAAATGCTCTCAGCGCCCTACTCCCAACATGCATGCCAAAATGAACTCTATCTGCTTTTGTTTTATAGGGAGGCATATGGGAGAGTATTATATCTCCATCCCTATAGTTTTTTTCCAGCACTGACCTTATTTCATCCTCTCCAAACTCCCATATTGTCCCAAAAGGCGTTCTGTTGGAGCCCCCTACACCGATGATACCCACGCCGTTAAATTCAACTCTTCTGTCGTGGATGAGCACACCTTTCTCTCTCAGAAATTCTGGTACGTCCCTTCCATCACAGTTTCCAAAAACTGCAAAAATAGGTTTCTGAAGGGAGAGGATGGGATTGAGAACTTCTCTGGCTTTTTCTCTTCCCTGAAAGTTCGTCAGATCCCCAGCTATTAGGATGAGGTCAAATTCCTCTCTAACAACTTCTGCCAGCTTTTTTGTCCTCTCATGTCTTCCGTGGATATCCGTAATCGCAACTATTTTCATGTACCTCCCTCAGAAGACCATCCCCATGCTCTCAGCAATTTTTCTGAGTCTCTCAATCCTCTTTTCTGTTGGCGGGTGGGTTGAGAACAGGTTTGCTATTCCTCCTGCGAAGGGGTTTATTATGAACATGTGGGCTGTTGCAGGGTTTCCATCACGGAGTGGTCTTAGCCTGACGGTGTGGTCTATCTTAGCCAGAGCGCTTGCAAGTGCCCACGGTTTGCCGCTTATCTTTGCTCCTGTTTCGTCAGCCAGATACTCTCTCGAACGGCTTATGGCTGCTTGAATAAGCAATGCTGCAAGGGGCGCGAGAATCGCTATGAGGAGAGCACTTAGGATATTATCATTATCCCTGTCGTTACCAAATCCACCAAAGATTGCTATCCATCTCGCCCAGTAAGCCAGCTGAACAATTGCTCCTGCTAAAACAGCCGCCAGAGTTCCGATCAGTATGTCTCTGTTCTTTATATGGCTTATTTCATGGGAGAGAACCCCCTCAAGCTCATCCTTGTTGAGTATTCTCAGCAACCCTCTCGTAACTGCAACCACAGCATGCTGCGGATTTCTCCCCGTGGCAAAGGCATTGGGGGTATCTGTTGGGATTATCGCAATTCTCGGCGTTGGTATTCCTGCTTCTCTCGCCAACCCCTCAACTATGCGGTACAACTCAGGGGCTTCCATCTCATCTAAGATTTGAGCATTATACCAGCTCAGCACAAGCTTGTCACTGTACCAGTAGGAGAAGAAGTTCAGTAGCAATGCAAACATGAATGCAAAGAGCATCCAGGTTGGTCCTCCTATGATGTATCCCACAGCCATTAGGAGGCCGGTCATTATACCCATGAGGAGACCTGTCCTAATCCACAGCCCAAGACCCATGCTATCACCTCCTTAAATGGGGCATAATCTTTTCATAACTCTCGCTCCAGTCAACTATTCCAACCCTCTTTTTAATACCTTTTTCCATTAGGGTAACTATCTCCTCAGCAACTTCTTCAGGGGTTTTACCTGTTGTATCTACCTCGATAACATTTTCGTGCTCTTCGATGGCTTCTATGAGGCACACATCGACAAGTTCTGCCTCAAGGTTTTCGCTCAGTTTATCTTTCATGTAACCTCTCTTGAGGAGTCTCTTCAAGAGGAGTTCTGGATTAAGTCTGAGAACCACGACCAGATCAACCGGTAGCAGATGACTTAAATGGCTGTCAAGTATTATATTTTTTTCCTTAAATTCCTCTCTAACAACTTCTGCCAGCTTTTCTATGTCTATCTCTATTTCGTCTTCTATTTTTTCCCCTAAATCCTTTTTCTCTGCCAGTTTCTTTATGCTAACATATTCATAACCAAGTTTCTGAGCTAAAAGCTCTGATACAGTAGTTTTGCCAACTCCGGGAGTCCCAGTCACTGCTATTATCATTTTCTCACTTCCATCATACTCCTATGATAAACTATTCGAGTTGATTTTTAAAATTATGCCATATGTTCGTTGATTGACGAGTATAATTTAGTTATTAAGCGAAAAACTTTTAAGGTTGAGCTCATTTAATTTAAAAGTGGTGACTATAATGAAAAGGCTCAGACTAATTGAAAGAAAACTTCAGGTTGTAAAAAAGCAGAGGGAATTCCTAATGTTTGAGGAGGCCAAACTTGTAAGGATGATGCATCAAAAGAAAGATGCTGCAAAGAGTCTTGCTGCTGTCAGAAAGGAGAGATTTCTTCTCATGGCTCAAGAAGCTAAGCTTCTAAGGTTCTTAAAGCAAAACAAACATGCCTTTTCTATCTGATTTTAATTTTTAAAGTATGAAACCAGCTTGTCTTTATGCTATCTGGGTTAAACTTTTAAAATTCAAAAATTCAAAAATGTTAAAGAGTTTAGAAGACGCTGAGTTTATCCTCGATTATCATTTTCTGTATCTTTGTGATATCGCCTAGCCATGCATCTGCTATCTCGTAGGCTGGTTTCTGGATGGTCTCAATGCTGTAACCCCTCTTTGGGATAACCTGAACGCTTGCCACAAGCGGCTCGTCAATGGGCCTACCTATCTGGCTCAGAATTCTGACATAAACCTCTTCAACCCCCTCGACCTGCTCGGCTATGTCGTTGGCGATGAGCATTGAAAGGAGGTTGTAAATCTTCCCAACGTGGCTTACAGGATTCTTTCCTGCTGCAGCTTCCATGCTCATGTGCCTGTTAGGAACGATAAGACCATTAACCCTGTTTCCTCTTCCCACTGATCCATCATCTCCAGCTTCCGCGCTCGTTCCGGTGACGGTGATGTAGTATATATCCTTCTCTGGGTCATCAGCTGTGTTGACGAATATTTTAGTAGGTCTTTCTGTGTGTTCCTCAACAATACCTTTAGCAGCTTCATAGATAGCATCTTTCACAGCCAAATACTCAGCTGGATTATTAACCTCCCTGTCCACTATCGCTGCCGCTATAGTCAGGTCGATCTCGTCGCCCTTCCTGAGCCCCATGACTTTGAT
>JAMOPD010000029.1 GCA_027064745.1 Thermococcaceae archaeon | reverse complement strand
TGAAAGAGCATATACAGAAGGCTTTAACACAGTGATTGAGGGAATTCATCTGGTTCCGGGCTACATAGGCCTGAATGACAGGAGTTTTATGTATGTTATTGCTGTAAAAAACCGGAATTCTCTTGAAGCGAGGTTTTATGAGAGGGAAAGATACAGCTTAAGGCCCGCAGATTATTACATAAGAAATCTCGATGCCATAATGGAGATACAAGACTTTATATTGGAGCACGCAAAGGAGCATGATATACCTGTTGTGGAAAATGTGGAGCTTGAGGATACGATTGACAAAATAATGAGCGATTTAATGGAACGTGTTGCTGAGAGGATGAAAGAGAGAGGGATAGAGATTTGAGGTTTATATGATAGACATGAGTTTAGTTCCATTTAACCTCAGTTTTTATCTTCCATATACCCAGCAACTTTCCTGCATTCCATGTTGCCTGAATCTGGAAGACAACTATCATGTTTCTGTAGATGTCTATGACATTGTAAGAGTTTCCGAAGGGATTTCTGTGGAGCTCCCAGCTTATTGACCCTGCGTTTATTATGGGGGTGCTCTCGATTTTTAGACCAAATGCATTACCTCCATGACCAGTTAGAACGAGGTCAGCTCTCTCCGATGTGAGGAGCTTTAGAACGTCCCCTCCATCTTCCAGAAATCCAATTTCTCTGCTTCTCGGAATTGGAATTATGTTGTGATGCATAACAATAACTGTGAACTTCTCCCTGAATTCTTCCAAATGTCTTCTGAGTTTTTCCTGCCCCATTCTCCCCACAAGGCCGATTGGGGTTTCATACTGAGCTGATAATATTGGAATGAAAACAAAATCACCTAATTCCAGTATCTGAGGGTCACCGAAATATTCATGGAACAAATCATACCCTAGATAGGTTATGTCATTGTGGCCTGGAATTATAATTTTCCCTGCTTTTATTTTTTCATAAAATCTATAGGCCGCATCATAATAACGCTCTATTCCAACATCCACAATATCACCGCAGTGGACTACCAAATCTGGCTTCAGTTTTTCATTTATGGTTCTGATTGCATTTTCAAGAACTTTCCTCCTGAAATAAACCCTGTCAGAAACATTACTTTCGCTCATTTGGACAATTCTCAGTATTCTCTTCCCCCTTGGTATGAAAATCTTTGGCTTTACTGCCTTGTACTCCCTTTTAACTTCATCCCCGGTAACCCGGCGTATCCTAACTTCCACCCTACCATCATCATGCATTTTTATTATGTTGTAGCTGTTAACGTCCCCTCTGCGTGTTTTTCTGCATGATGCACAGCCAGCATTGTCTATAATAAGATCTCCAGCCTTGTAGACATTCGGTACATGCTTGTGACCGCATGTGTAGAGATTAACGTCATGTCTCAGAAGCAAATCAAGTACGTCACCCGCATTGAAGAGTACGTTTCTTTCTCTTCCGGTATCGGGTAGAGGTAAAAGATGATGATGCGCTGCGACTATTTTGAGCTTTTTATGGGAGTACTCCTCAAGCCTTGCCTTAAGCCATTTGAATTTATACCCTCCCACTCGGCCATCACTTAAATCTGGGATTGTTGAGTCAAGCCAGATTATCACAAGATCGCCGTTTTCATAGACTCCGTTTAAGGGACCTATAAATTTCTCAAAAAGCTTGTATCCTACATTTCTGGCATCATGGTTGCCGGGAATCACGATTAGAGGTTTTTGAATCTTTTTTAAGAGATAATTAGCATGTTCGTACTCCTCTCTGAGCCCCTGATTCGTAACATCACCGGTATGGATAACAAGATCAAAATCGCTCCTGTTGATTTCATTTATGATTAAATCGAGTGCATAGGCTTTAAAAGCAGCATCAGGAGTTATGTGGGTATCGCTTATGTGTGCTATCCTTATCATACCCCATCACTCCACAGCTATAGCAGTTTCAAGCTTTCGTCTGCTGGCATCTAAAAGGTCTCTGAGGCTGAAAATACCCACAATCTCACCATTCTCTTCTATTAGAATGTGTTTTATGCCTTTCTTCGCCATGATGTCCAGAACGTCTTTTACAGGGGTGTTTAAATCAGCTGTTATTAGCTCATCTGTCATTATCTCCCTAACGGGTGTCGTATTTGGCAGGCCAGGAATGACAACCCTCCGAATGATATCGCTTTTTGTAAAGAATCCTACAACTTTCCCCTTCTCAATCACAACGAGGGAACCAATGTCGAATTCCACCATAATCTCACAGGCCTTTTTGACGCTATCTTCCGGGCTAACCCCTATTAGCTTCCGAGTCATATACACCTTGATAGGTGCATTTGCTTCCATTTTATTACCTCCTCAAATTTTCGACTTTTTAACTTCGAAATTCTCCTTTTCAAATGATACATCAACATAGAAAGCCTCTCCATTTTCTACTCCTCTAAAGGTTTCACCAGAGTAGAGCTCGAAGGTTGAAGATACAACTGCAAAGATATTTCCCTTTCTTAGAGTCAGAAGCCGGTAGTAATCATGTTCAAGGGAAGCTTTCTCTGTCATGTAAGCGGTTATGAATGCTTTCACCTCTTCCTGTGGATTTATAATAAGGGTTGCAGTATTCAGGGCTGTATTCGTAGTTTTTTTAAGCTCCCGAAACACTGCCAGAAGATTTTCTTCATCACTTCCCTCCAGAAACCTACACAAATAAACAGCGGTAGTAAAGCTGTCTGAGGCGTTTTCAACCTTCTCCCTCTCCAGCTCTGCCATATCAACAATCTCTTTTTTATTTAAATCTCCGTTGTGGAGGAACCAGAAACTGAAGCCCTTCCTGCTCGAGAATCCAAAGGGCTGAACGTTAAAGAGATTCTTGTTTCCTTGACTTGCGGCTCTGGAATGTGCCATCAACACACTGAATCCTGAGAGCCTCTCCTTGAGCCTTTTAACAGCCTTATCCTGAAAAATTGGGGTCATGCTTCGGTAATGCTCGGCAATACCATCCTTCAGCAGAATATAGCCCCATCCGTCTCTATGCTGATTTCCTCTATGTCGTTTAGCTTTATATGGGTCATTTCTCGAGGACAACACGAGAACATCTAGCAGTTCTCTTATTTCATCACCATCACCAACAGCAAAGAGAATCCTACACATGTTATCACCATAAAAATATGACATAAGAAATATAAAAAGCTTCACTGCTATTTATTTTTAAAATAGACGATTACACCAGAGGAAAAAGCATCACGTGGTGTTTGAGATGGGAACACTTGAAGATATAGTAAGAGAAGTATTACTGAAGATTCACACTCACAGGGATCTTTATGCGAGGAATGAAGAAGCTGTAAAGCAGCATATTATTGGGCCTATATTCAGGACCCTTGGATGGGAATGGGATAATCCCTTTGAAGTTCGTCCCGAGGAAAAGACCGAAGACGGGAGGGCTGATTATGGTTTAATTCTCGATGGGAAAGTCTTTGCATACGTTGAGGCCAAAAATCTGAGGGTCAATATTGCAAAAAATGAAAAGCCGCTGAGACAGCTCGGCAGATATTGCTTCAATGCAGGTGTTAAATATGGGATCCTCACAAATGGAGCATTTTGGATAGTGTTAAAGGCTTTTGAGGAAAATTCTCGTCTAAGTGATAGAATCCTTCTGAAGATCGACCTAGAGAATGAGCCTCTGGAAAAGAGCGTCTTCAAGCTCTCTCTACTCTCGAAGGATAAAATCCGTGAAGTTGAAAGGCTTTCTTCCCTGCTGAGAGCTTTTGAACTCAGTTTCAATGGCCTCAGAAGAGAAGGCTTTGATGAGGATATTCTCATAAGCTATCTCCGTGCTGGCAGAAGCAACTTCATATCGGTGGATAGATTAACGGGAATTGAGACTCCGAAAACAGCATACGTGAATGATAATGGGTGGAAAGCCATTCCTCTGAGCGAGCAGAGCCTTCATGGTGTTCTCCTTGCGGTTTTACTGTATCTCTACACCAAGAAAGAAGGTGCAGAAAAGAGGGAGATAAAGCAGGTTTATGAGCATTTAGGGAGAATTCAGCTCGAACCCTCAAAAATACTCTCTCTTTTAAAGGTGATTGAGGAAGAAGAGGGAATAAATATTGCTGTGGAGCTTTAAACAACCTTCCAAAGTTCATCTGTGGGAGGCTGCTCCAGAGTTTTTTCTTCTTCATTTTGAATAATAAGTCTCTTATTACTGTCTTCCAAAAATTCACCGATAATTGAGGCATTTATGCCATTGAATTTTAAGGCTTTTATAATCTCCTCTGCTTTTCCTTTTTCCGCTGCTATCATTAGAGCTCCCGAGCTTATCAAAGCAAGAGGATTTAGGTTATAAAACTCACAAATTTTTCTGGTTTCCTCTGCTATTGGAATTCTTTCGTAGTAAACCTTGAATCCAAGATCCGCTGC
>JAMOPD010000028.1 GCA_027064745.1 Thermococcaceae archaeon | reverse complement strand
TAAACCTTCAATCTCTTCAACTAAGAGTTTCAGCAAAAGATACGGGTATGTACTCTCGTACCCTACGTTCTCCTCATCTTTACAGGACGTGAGTTTGATTCCAAGATCCATATAAAACTGTCTTCGTTGAGTTTTAGCGTGTTCTTTTGGAAATAGCTCTTCTATATTATTCTTCCGTTTAAACTTTCCAATGTCTTCAATTTCTAGGGTATTTCCAATAATGTTCCTAAAGGCACGCCCCATCGTTATTACTGTCGCCTCAACAACGTCTTTAAGAGTAAACTGGGGAAAACTCTTCGCATATATGTACATATTTAGAAGTGAAAATGAAAAAAGTGGATCCAACGTCAGGGAAGAAGAGTCCTTCACTTTCAATATATCCGCCAAAGCTCCCAGAGCATCAACACTTCTCCAAGCTGAATTGTTATAAATTTGAAAAGAGAGATCTTCAAGTTTATGATCAAGTCCCTTACTTTCGAGGATCCACTTTCTACTCATTTTTCTCTCCCACCGCTCTAAACGTTTCCTCATTTACTAACTCGTTATAAGGAGGCACATTATAATAAACGGCTATTCCCGGTCTTATCCGTGAATGATGACCAATTCTTCTTCCCGGATTGATCCTAACTCCAATCATAATCCTACAATGCTCCCCAATTAAAGCCCCAAACCTCTCGATATAACTTACAAAAATTCTTCCTGCAAGGAATTTATGCTTCTGAGTTTCTAGTTCTACCCTATGTTCATCTTTTCCCGTCATCACAGATATAGCTCTGGCCCTTTCCCGTGCAATCACAACATGGCTACCGATAACGGTGTGCATTCCTATAATCGAGTAGGGTATAACTGCCTGGGGGTATATTACTACAAAGTCACCAAGAACCGTGTGAGTGACCAAAGAACCCTCCATAATAACACTCCCAGCACCGATATACGAATTAGCTATTGTAACTCCCCCAGCAATGTTAATTTTTATCAACTTATTGAGGTCTTCAAAATTCAGTTTTTTATCACTCTGTTGTTTTTCAGTTAGGGGTTTTATGTCATCCCTAGTTTTGACACTAATAACATTTATTCCCCTGAATGCTGCATGACGAATAGTATCTTGAGAAATACCGACCTCTTTTAGAATATCTCGAAGCGATTGTAAAGGTATAGTACACCTGCTAGCCATAATCAACAATGAGGATATCCCTAATTCGTTAAAAATTTCGACTATAATGTCCTTACCAAATTTTGAAGGATAAGCCTCAAAAGTATATCCCATGAGGAGATAATAGGCCTCTGACCAATCATTAAGAAGTCTCCTTATATAGTCAATATTCTTTTCAACTACTTCTTCAAAAGACAATACATCTCCCTTAGAAGTTATTACAATAAAAGGTATATTCTTTAATCTACTTTCACATACATTTTGAAGGAGTTCGGGTGAATGTCTTCTAAGCGTATTTGCTCCCTTTGAGACTTCCCCAGTGTTCTGAGATAAGCTCTCGTTCAGCAATAGATGTTCCAATTTTACTAAAGTGTATTCTCTATTTATGTAGTCAAATGCTTTCAAATAGTCCCAAGGATACTTAACAAATAAAAACCTGCCTCTCTTTAGAAATAAAATATCGGGTGGCTTTTTATCAATAAAGAGATATCTCAGAATATCAACGAATCTAAATGAGCTTGTTAGATTTACATTTGAATATTCCATTATTTCATTGTAAAATTCTCGATTAAATAAAAAAACGGGTATTAGTACACCGCCTTTTGGATCTGGGTCTTTTGGTTCTGGTTCAGTATCTTCCATACTCTTTTGATTCATCAAGGATGACTCCTTTTTAATAACAATACCTACTCTATCTCTTCTGGGATCAGGATTTGATTCTTCATACCGAGGATCTTCCCGTTGATATACAAAATAAGAGAAAATAGATGTCGACCTAGGAAGAAAATTCTTTAAAATCGGTTTTCCTTCCTGTAAAATCTCTGAGAAGTCAATTTTGTCCTGGATTAGTTTTATCTTATTTGAAAAATCACTAACATACACTAACACTTGAGAATACTCCTCATTAGAAAAGCTTTCAGGATCCTTAAACCATGCCTCGATGAATCTCCTAATCATTTCTTCATAAAATTCAAATCCAAGTATAACTTCCCAAAAATGAATCAGTATTCCTAGGACATCTTTCCCCTTCTTGAAATTTCTAACACCGTGATCTATTACATCCATAAGGTCCATGTTAGGATAGAATCTCTTACCTATAACTTCAATATCAAAACACGCAGATTTTAACTCGTCCCTATTGAGCTCACTGTCAAAGAGTGCTTCATTAGTATCGTCAGTCAGCAAGATAACATGCATCCTTAAGTCCAGATTCTTTTCATGTAATTGATTTTTATACTCGGATATAACCCGCTCGAATGACAATTTTAATCTATATACAATCTCATAGATTATTGTATTAGTGAACATAGGCTGAAGAGCTTGGTGCCTCCAGCTTTGAGGAAAATTCTCTTTCAGATTTATCGTGTCTCGAGAAGCAGGTACTACTACCAAAATATATTTAGTCTTTCGACTAAACGACTTCAGCATCCACATGTATAAACACCATTTTCATGTCATATAATAACTAGATAAAAAACTTATGGTCACACCTCCAAAAATTTCAAAGCAGATCTTTAGAAAAGTCTATATATCAACTTGTAGCTTTTCAAATCTCGGAAAGGAGTGTTCACTTGAATCACGTGACTTTTCTCTCGAAGAGGTTCGACTTGTAGATCTGTCTAAATATGCTATAAATAACATAGAGAACAACGATCATATTGGTAAGGGACATTCCGAGGACAGCTCGAGCTAATTATGGACGCTGAATATTGAAATGTCTCCCTATTATTTTAGTTAATTCTCTATCACAAAACTAAATACTAAATTCTGAATTAATAACCTGAGGGAAAAGATCGAATGAAAGGGATTAAGATTAAAACTCCCTCTCCACTAAGAACTCGGCGAGAAGCTCCAAATCCTTCCTCGCCTCACTCTCGGGGAGAACCTTCAGGGCCTCGTTTGCCTCCTTCACGAGATCCTTGGCGTACTGAGCGGCGTAGTCTATGCTGCCGTACTTCCTGAGGAGTTCGATGGCCCTCTCAACCTCCTCCTTGACCTTCTCGTCGTGTATCAGCGCGTCGCCCTTTGCATCGCCCGCGTACTTGCCGAAGACCTTCAGGAACTCGGCTTTATCCTCCTCGCTCGCGTGGTCGAAGAAGTGACTGACTATCAGCGTCTTCTTGCCCTTCCTTATGTCGCTGCCGACGGGCTTTCCGAGCTTCTCCTCGTCGGCTATGAGATCGAGAACGTCATCCCATATCTGGAAGGCTATGCCCACGTTCATTCCCCACTTGGCGAGGGCTTTGATGTACTCTTCGTTGTCCGTCCCAACTATCGCGCCTATCTCCGCCGAGCCCTCGAAGAGCGCCCCGGTCTTGCCGCTTATCATCTTGAGATACTCCTCGACGGTAACCTCTTCCCTCGTCTCGAACTCTATGTCGAGCGCCTGCCCCTCGCAGAGCATGTTAGAGGTTCTGACCAGGACGTCGAGGATGCGGGCCTTCTTCTCAGGGTTTACCTCGGCCCTGGCGATGGCCTCAAAGGCCTTGCTGAAGAGCAGGTCACCTGCCAGAATCGCCATGTTGACGCCCCAGAGCTTGTGGACGGTCGGCCTTCCGCGCCTCAGCTCGTCCATGTCCATTATGTCGTCGTGAACCAGCGAGTAGTTGTGGATGAACTCGACCGCGGCGGCTGGATAGAGGGCCTTCTTCGGATCGCCGCCAACGGCCTCCGTTGCTCGGAGAACCACGAAGGGGCGAACCCTCTTTCCGCCCGCGAGCGGGTAGTGCCGGGAGGCTTCGTAGAGCTCCCTGGGCTCCTTCTCCGGAACCATCTCCAGGATGACCCTGTCAACGTCCTTGGCAGTTTCCTTAATCCTTGCGAACAGCTCATCGTACTTTCCCATTATATCACCCCGTGAGCGATGAAAGCAACAAAGGAAAAATAGGGCAACTCTTTATCAGTTTTACCCTACCTACCTTATCTCGACCAAGTAGCCGTTCCTTGACACGAAGACGTCCCTGCCTATCAGGTAGTCCTCCTCCTCGGCGAGCTCGGCGTAGTGGGTGAGCATCCTGAAGTCTCCATGGGCGGGAACTATGTTCTCCGGATTGAGCATCCTGAGAAGGTAGCGGTGGTCCTCCCTGCTGGCGTGACCGCTGACGTGGAGGTCCTTTATCATCCTGACCCCCTTCATCTTGAGCTTCGTCTCAAGGACGTAGCGCTGGGCCCTGTTGAGCGGGTTGGGTATCGTCCCGGCGGAGAAAACCACGGTGTCGCGCTTGCCGATGTCG
>JAMOPD010000027.1 GCA_027064745.1 Thermococcaceae archaeon | reverse complement strand
CCCAAGAACTTGAGCATAAACCGCGGCAATCTCGTTTTTGTATGGCAGGAGTTCCTCCCTTAGAGGGAGTATTAAGACATCGCCAATCTGAACCCAGTGCTTGGGAAGTAAGCCCACCAATTCCGAAGGAAGCTTTTTGCTCAAAATCTCCCTTATCCGGGGTTTTATTGTTCTGGTGTTTTTTCTAACCATCACAGGAAAAATCTCAGGGGAATTTAAAAATTCTTTGCCACTCCTAATCGGTACTGGCAGGAGCCAGACGGCCTGCATACTGAATTTACTATCAGGTGCTCTCACAGGTTATCCTGACAGCATTCTCCTAATCTGTGATTAACCTAAAGGTATGGTCATGACATGGCTTTTTACCTTCTAGAAAGCTGGGTGAACCCTCGAAAACTCTCTTAGGCTTTAGCAACCCACCGGGAAGAGTTTCACGTTATCCTCCGTCACTAGCGGGCGGTTACACTGCTAAGGCAGGAGGTTAGCATTTCGGCAAAAAGCGATTAAAAAAGCTTAAAAACCCTAAAGATAGAATATACTTTGAGAACTTGGTCGGAGGTAGAGTTGAACTATGGATGATGAAGGCTCGAGTAGTTGGTTAGACAGGCTGTTTAAATCAAGAAAGGAGACTGTTCTTGAACAGGAAATTACAGAAGATGCATACGTGGATTTTAAGACTCTTTTAATGCGGGCAAAGCCTGAGATAGAAGGAGACATGCTACGCATCAAGCTCCCCAGTGGTGAAGTGGAACTCAGAAAAGGAAAACTCAGAGTTAAGGCGAGGAATAGAAAAGAGGCTGAGAAGATTCTAAGGAATCTGCATCACTATGCAATGCCTCCCGGCCTGTGGCCTGCATACGGCTTGAGCTATTCGATAAAAAGAACGTCTATTCTCAGGAAAAGTAAAGCTTAGTTGTGTTTTTCCTTTTCTCTCTGCTTCTTCCCTAAAGGTTTTAAGGGTATCCGGCTATCCCGTTATAGCGGATGACGACCCTTGCCCAGTCTGATGGGTGATGACGTCGGTATTAGCTGACGCTTGGGCGGGGAGGCTCTGCCTATGAACCGCCTTTACAGAGGTGAATCAGATGGGAGATGAGCTACTTGAGTTTTACGCCAGTGAAGCATTAACCTGTCCCCGAAGAATATATTTTAGGCTTAAGGGCTATCCTGAGAGATGGCCAGAATTCGTTAAAGTTAGATTAAACCAAGGAATCAAAACACATGAAGTTCTTGGGGATATACTGAGAAAACGCTTCGGTTTTGAACTTGAAAAAAAGATGATTTTACGCTCCCAGAACCTTGGTTTTGAGATACATGGAAGAATTGACGCAATAAGAGATTTTCCAATTGAGATAAAGGGAAAAACGAGCCTCCCTCGACTGCCACATGATTATCATCTTGCTCAGCTTAACATATACCTCCGCTGGGCTGAGGCAGAATACGGTTATCTATATTACATTAAGCTCCATGACGAGCCTACAAAGGTTATACACGGCATTGACTTCTCAAGATTTCCAATAGTTAAAGGGAGAAACTTCAAGGCCTTTGAGGTCCCTTATGACAGAAGCCTTTTCAAGGATATCCTCAGGCAATTCTACACAATAAAAAAATACTATGAAAAAGATGAGCCTCCAAAAGGGTGGAACAACTTCATGTGCAAATTCTGCCCGTATTACTATCTCTGTTATGGCAACAAGGAGTAGATTTGTTCAGTCTTTGTGGCTAAAAATCACAAACACCCATCTTGTTATTACTAACCACAAACTTTAAAGGTTTCAGGGCTTAGGCTGGAACAAACAAATTATACTGATGGGCTCGTCATCTGAACTGCTATCTGGAGAGATGGTAACGTATCTGAGGGGCAGGTATGTAAGGCTCACCCTTTTTCCATTTCATTTAGGGAGTTTCTCAGGTTCAAGGATGTGAAGCTGGAAGGAGAATGGGAGTATTCAGACAGAGAAATCGCCGCGCCGAGCCAGTTAAGTTCGGAAGGGTTTTATCTGAGTCACATATATCGGGATCTCGTTGAAAGAGACGTTATAATGAGGCATGGTGTTCGCCACAAAAGTGCCCTTAAAGAGATTGCAAGATATTTGATCTCCAATGCATCCAGTGAATTCACGTACTCAAAACAAGGACTATGTTTCATATCTCGACTGATGTTTCAGCTCACGAGGTTTTCCTTCAAACCGAAAGCCCAGATTCTCTCACCAAAAAAGCTTATCAGCTACTCTTTCTCACCCGGAGAAATCCCCTACTGGAGAGACGAAAAGGGAGAAGTCGACTTTATCGTTAGGAGCGGGGAGATGATGACACCCATACAGATTACTTTCTCCCTTGAGGAAACCCATGATAGGGAAATCAGGAACTTGGTTAGGGTTTCTAAAGCACTCCGGGTTAACAGGGGGATTATAATCACGTGAGAAGAAATGGAAAAACTAACAAAGGAAGGCATCGAAATTGAGATAATTCCTCTCTGGAAGTTCCTTACGCAGGGCTTCAGTCCCCTCTAATCTTCCACTTCAGGCCGTTATCCAGAAAAGCTTCGACTTTTCCTTCATTGTACAGCTTCGCCATGAATGCTCTCAGAGGAACGAGGTTTAACGCCAGCATCTGGGGAGTTGGAGATACATTAAAATACTTGGATAGCCTGTATGCGAGCTCATCAAGGCTCATTGGCTTTTTCAAAAGTTCCAAAATCCTCCTTTCTGTTTCCTCAATTCGTTTAATGTTGAAATCAAGAAGTTTTCTTGCCTCTTCTCCTTTGACGGCCTTCCCATGGGAAGGTATCAATAGCAATCCTTCATCTACATAATACTGTAATTGTTTAATTGAATCTTTAAATAGTTCTGGCTCAACCAAATAGGGAATTCCCACTGCCTGAAGAACTCTTTCACCGAAAAAACTATCCCCAGCATAAATGACCGCATTTTCTTCATCGAGAAATCCTGTCATTCCGGGAGAATGTCCGTTCAGCTTTATGGCTTTCAGACCAAAAATAACATCGTTCCACTCGAATATCCCGTGGACTTTAACCTCTCCCTCAAACTGTGACACCAGAAAACCCCTCGGCGCCTTTGAGCCAAAGGTCAGGATTTCCCTGTTGAGAGGACTTTCAACAATGCTGAATTCAAAGCGATGGGCAAAAAGCGGAGCCTCTATTTTGGGGGCAACCTTAACGTGGTCTGCATGTCCGTGAGTTGTCAGCTGGGCATGGATTTCTAGGCTGAGCTTTCTCATCTCCCTCTTCAGGTCTTTGTGTCTCCCGCTTCCTTGACCCGGATCGACAATGACAGCTTTTCCATCATAAACCTTGATCATGGTGGAAGGGCTGCCCGGATATAGATATAATCCCTCTCCAATCTTTCTTAATGCCAAGAAAATCACCCAAGGTTTATTTCGAGGAGAGCATTAAAAATCTATCTATAAGACAACTGTGAAGTGCTTAATAAGCATAGTCGTTAGGTTGCTGTTTAACTTCTCCAGATCAGGATAAGTTGATAGCCCGCTCTCACAGGTTATCCTGAGAGCATCCTTCTTCTAAATCGAAAGGTTAATCTTAAGGAAAGATAACCCTATATTGGGGGATGAAGGTGAAAATGGTTCTGATTGATGGAGAGCATTATCCAGATGTAACGGCGTGGGCAATTAAAATGCTAGGTGATGTGTGCTGTGCAGTTTTCCTTGGAGGGGCCGAAAAGGTTGGAGATTTAAATGAGATTGAGAGGAAAGTGGGAGTTAAAGTTTATTATCGTAGGGATTATATGGATGCCATTCAGCAGGCCATAATGGAAAATGAGGTTCATGAGGTTGTTGACCTGAGTGATGAGCCGATTCTCACATATGAGGACAGATTTAGGATTGCATCCTTTCTACTTGCCAATGGGATAACCTATACAGGCGCTGATTTCACGTTTAGGCCTAAATCACTCCTGAAGATAAATAAACCTAGTCTGGCCATTATAGGGACAGGAAAAAGGGTTGGAAAGACTGCTATCAGCGGATTTGTGGCGAGAACATTGAAGGAGATTGCAAAGCCTGCTATTCTCACGATGGGCAGGGGAGGACCTGAAAAACCCGAAATCATTAAGGGGGATAGACTTGAAATAACACCTGAGTTTCTGCTCAGAATTGCCGGGGAAGGCAAGCACGCTGCATCGGATCATTTTGAGGATGCCCTGACATCGAGAGTATTGACGATTGGTTGTCGTCGCTGTGGTGGGGGAATGGCAGGTTTTTCGTTCTTTGATGTTGTGGAAGAGGGAATAAAAATCGCAGAAAGGCTTGATAATGATCTGATTATCCTGGAAGGCAGTGGAGCAACCCTCCCTGCGGTTAAAGCTGATGGATATGTAACTGTCGTCGGGGCAACACAAAAGATAAGCTTCATAAGGGG
>JAMOPD010000026.1 GCA_027064745.1 Thermococcaceae archaeon | reverse complement strand
GTGCCCCTTTCCGAGCTCTTCTATCTCGACCCTAACATAAGGGAGAATCCCAGCTTCCTCACATGCATCAAGTGAGTTTGTTACAGCCTCGTGGACAACTGTTGTCAGAGAACGGATTTTGCCAGTATAGCCAAGCATGGCGGCATTTCTTCTGAAGAATTCGCTAACGCTCTGAATTTTAAACTCTTTAAAAAGCTCTTTACTAGATTTGGCCATCTATTGTCCCTCCAATTTGTGGCTTTTTCGAGGAAGTGCAGTCCATCACATTATGGGGCATAGGAGGCACCTTCCACTTCAAGATCTTTTTTCTTCCTTTCAAGGTATCTATACACAGTTCCATGGGGAGAACCACGGGCAAGCTTTTCTATGGCGGTTTTTGCTATTTCAACCTGAAGAGGATTTCCTATAATGGCAACGGTCTTGCCATAGACGCTAACATCAGCTCCGCTCATCTCTTCAATGATCTCCCTTGTCCTCCCCTTTCTACCAATTATTCGTCCCCGAACACGGGGGAGAGCATTTTTATCGTTACCTATGATGATGTCAGTAAGGTTGATGACCTCCAGAACCTCACCTTCGTTAAGGAGTCGGAATGCCCTTTCAGGTGAGAATCCTCTCCCTATAGCAGTTGCTATATCCCTCGCCTTCCATACAGCTAAAGGGTCATCTGTTTCATCTGTTGATGTTATGAACACTTCACCAGTCTCGCTGTCTACCTCAATCCGAGTTTTTGTTCTTTTTTCAATCTCTTTCTTCACGGCTCCTTTTTTTCCTATGAGAACACCTACCCGTTCCCTGGGGATTCTCACAAATTCTTCCTGTTCTCCCAGGGCTTCAAACTCCTCAATTTTCTCTCTTTTTTTCACCTTACCTTCCTTATCAACATTCTCATACTTCTTTAAGAGCTGTTCAAACTCGCCCTCATCCATCTCACTCACCCACCAGCTCTCTAAACTTCTCATCCAGATTATCAACTTTAACTCCCTTTCTACCAAAGTAGTTGATTATATTCCTCAAATCTCTGTAAAGTAGCGAGCGAGACATCTTATTTCTTTTAACCGTGGCCTGAGACCAGTCAATTATCACAGGTGAGTCCCAGATTAATATGTTGTACTCACTTAAATCTCCATGCACCATGTCTCCTCTCTTCCAGAGGCGTTCAATGGACTTAATTGCAAAGTTGTAGAGCTCTTCGAAATCAGGTCTTTGGAGGGTCTTCTCAATGTCTTTCAATCGGGGAGCCGGTGCTTCATCCCCTATAAATTCCATTATTAAAACATTGTTCCTGAAAGCTACAGGCTCTGGAGCCCTGACAGCATATTTAATGGCCCTCTGCAGATTCTTGAATTCCCTTCGAGTCCAGATGAAAACCAGCTTCCTCATGTCTTTGGGAAGATATCCAACCCTTGGATCCGCTACCAGATACTCCCAGACCCTCCTGAACTCGGTTGTGTATGTTCTATAGATCTTGATGGCCAGTGCATTACCATCCCTGTCAATCCCTCTAAACACATTGGCTTCTTTTCCTGTGGAGATAACTCCTGAAATCTTCTCAAGCTTTCCTCTTCTATGGAAGTACTCTAGGGTTTCCAGTGTGGTTTTATCAAAAACCTCACTGAAGACTTTGTAGAGCTCGCTGTCCTTTATTTTATCATCTCTTAATCCCAAGAGTTCCTCCATTTCCCTTTCAATTTTGTCTTCCATTGTCATCACAGCATTAAGCTACCATGCATCAGGCTATCATAGCATTAAGCCACCGGTGAGAAAGTCTTGGCTAATTTTGCCTTTTCTTAGAAGCCAGTCAACCTGAGTTCTCGTGTATCGATATACTATATCTGCCCTTTTGTCTGTTTGTACTGGCCATGGCTGGACAATCACTACATCACCAACTTTGATCCACATTCTCCTCTTGAGCTTCCCTGGAATTCTACACCTTCTGATTTTTCCATCTGCACATCTTACATCCATCCATCCAGCACCGAGTGCTTGTTCAACCACTCCAAAGAGCTGTCCTTCCTTTGGAAGGGGTACTCTAATAACCTCATCCCCTTCAATCTGTCTATTATTTCGTTTTTTCCCATTTTTGTAGTATGCCATGAGCATCACCTCCAGTGATTCATTAAACACCCTTATAAGCTTAAGCATTGCAAAAATTTTCTAATCAGGATAGCTTTAAGGTATTTAAAAATTTTTGCACTGAAAATACACATTAATGACCCCTTTGGAATATTAAAGTTTAAAAATGCTTCTATTAAATTAGTCATACTGTCAGGATAACCTGTGAGCTGATGATAAATCCGTATATGGCTGTCTGATTATCCTGACAGTATCTGCGGGATTTCCAGAGGTGGGAAAATGGAAGCAGTCTTAGCAGAGAACGTTAATATACTATATGATTCCTATAGAGCAGTGGAAGGGTTAAACTTTAAACTTGAAGAAGGGGAAACTCTCCTCCTCCTTGGTCCAAATGGCGCAGGAAAAACAACACTGCTAAAGACAATATCAGGGTTCCACAGATCCTACGAAGGAAAACTTCTTATTTTTGGAAAAGAGCCAGCAGAGGCAAAGGAATTAATTTCTTATGTTCCTCAAAGTCACTCTCTCAATGAAGTTGTACCACTAAAGGCCATTGAGGTTGTTTCAGTGGGAGCAATCTACAAAGAAGGATTTTTCCATTTCAGGTTCCCTAAAAATGCTATAAAAAAAGCCAAAGAAGCATTAAATTTTGTCGGATTAAAACATGAAGCAGAAAAGCCTTTTAATAAGCTCAGCGGGGGACAAAAACAGAGAGTTCTTCTTGCTCGAGCGCTGATATCAAACCCAAAGCTTCTCCTTCTCGACGAGCCTCTATCTGCCCTTGATCCATCCGCAAGGGCCGAGGTTGCCGCTGTTCTGGGTAAAATAAAGAGAGAGAAAAAGATAACAATGATCATTACCACCCATGATATAAACCCATTGATAGAAATCGGGGACAAAGTTATGCTTCTCAATAAAAAACTCATAGCTTTTGGGAGTCCGGAGGAAGTCCTTAGAGATGAGATTATAAAAAGTGTATATGGGCCACTAGCAAGGGCTATTAAAGTTGAGAGCAGACTCTATTGTATTACTGGAGATGTACACCTAATGGGGGGACACTTATGATTCTACATCTAAAGGGGGGAGGTTGGTGATTCCAGAGTACCTCATAAGAGCACTTCTAGCAAGTGTTATGATAAGTGTCTTGCTCGGTCTTCTCAGTCCATTGATAAACATGAAGGGGTTAGCCTTCCTTACCCATGCTACATTTCACTCTCTCCTCTTTGGGGCTGTCCTAGGCATGATCCTGGGCTTAATTTTTGAGAATCTCGAGTTGGTCATGTGGACTGCCCTCATCATTACAATTGTGGTTGTTCTCACTATAGCAGAGTTGGAGAAGAAGGGTTTTACCCCCGATGCCGCTGTTGGCATTATCGCCAGCTTTGTTGCTGGACTGACTGTTCTCAGCTTTGGTATTCTCTACAAGGTAATGGCAGAAAAGCCCTACTTCCCCTTCAGTGAGAACATAGTCTCGTACTTAACAGGAGAAGTGTTCCTGATAACTCTAAACGATCTGCTGACCCTAGTAATCGGAGGAGCATTCATTTTCTTTCTGATGATACTTCTGTACAGGGATTTTCTCTATATAAGTTTCGATCCTGAAGGAGTTGAAAGCTATGGGGGCAATGTGAGGGTATATCTGATGATACTTTACGTCATAGTTGGCGCCATTGGGGCATTAATAGTTAAGACTGTGGGGCTGATAACACTGCAGGTAATAGCAGTTCTACCCGGTGCTATTGCAATGATGGTTAGCTCTAATATCAAAAAGATTCTCGCTGTAAGTCTTTTCTTAACTCTCACAGTTGAACTGCTATCAATTGTCATGGCATATAAAACAAACATACCACCGAGCGGTATAGCCACAATAATGCTCGGGGCTATTTATGGCGTTCTTCTGTTCAGGAGGTGAAATAAACATGAAGCTTGGAGGCATTGATGAAGCCGGTAGAGGTCCGGTCATAGGACCACTGGTAATAGCCGCTGTCGTTATAGATAAGGATAATATTCAAAAGCTAGAGACTCTTGGGGTTAAAGATTCAAAAAAGCTAACCCCCCTGAAAAGAAAGAGTTTATTTAATGAAATAATCAAACTTTTAGATGATTATGTAATTATCGAATTATGGCCAGGGGAAATAGACGGTAGAAAAGGTACAATGAACGAATTTGAAGTGGAAAATTTCGTTAGGGCCCTGAACTCCTTAAAAGTGAAGCCAGATGTTCTCTACATTGATGCCGCAGATGTCAAGGAGGAAAGATTTGGAGAACTAATTAGAAAAAATTTGGATTTTTCCCCAAAAATAGTGGCAGAACATAAAGCAGA
>JAMOPD010000025.1 GCA_027064745.1 Thermococcaceae archaeon | reverse complement strand
TTGTGGGGCCCGCGCTTTGAACCAGCCCCGACGGGGTCGCTCAGGATTCTCTTGTCCGGGAAGTGTTTCTTCGCCCACAGAAGAACCTCAACCGCGCTCCAGAGCCACGGAGGACGGTACTCCTTCTTCTCCCAAAGCCTCTCATAGAGAGTCCCTTTCTGGATGTCCGTGATATTTATCGAGAAGGTGTCGGTGTAAGGCTCCGCTTTCCTTATGCTCTCCTTGACGTCCTCGATGGCGGTTCTTTCGCTCAGGAAAATAGGCTTCAGCAGGAGATAAGTTTTAACCTTCGCTCCTGCCTTCCTCGTTATCTCCGACGCCCTAACGAAGTCGCCGAAGGTGTTGCCCTTGTTGATTGAAACCTCAGCAATATCGTCGTTGGCCGTTTCGAGGCCTATGGCAACCTCGAAACGCCTGTCCGGGACGATTTCAGCGAGCTCTTTAACGGCATCGTAGCGGACAAGCTCGCTCCTGCTCTCGATAACGATTTCCTCAATGTTATCCATCTCAGCGAGGAGTTCAAAGATTTTTCTCCTCGTCTCAGGCTTTAGCTCGCCGTTGTCAAGGAAAGAGCCAGAGGTGAACATTCTGACCGCGACTCTATCCTTACCCTCGATTTTTCTGAGTGCCTCGCGAACGTAGTCCACTATCGCTTCCTGGCTCCACTTAACCTTTGGAGCGGCCGTTGGGTAGGCGCACATATAACAGGCCTTTCCTATCCTAAAGCGGTAACAACCTATCGTGGGCAAGATTATGAAAAGTGCCGTTCCCGGCTTTCCGGCAACGTTATCTTCACTCGTCCAGTATGTCATGTTCTCACCTAAAGCTTCGCTGGGGGTCAGGGTTTTTAAATGTGTAGGCAGGGTAACCCGTGGGAACGCCTGATAATAAATCCAGTATAGAAGTGCCTAACTCCTGACAGTACCTGTGTAGGAAAGCTTTTATTCATTATTCTGCAAATTCTATTATGCCAATGCCAAGAATACTTATCACCAACGATGACGGGATTTATTCCAAAGGTCTGAGAGCCGCTGTTAAAGCTGTAGGGAGTCTCGGTGAGATATACGTAGTTGCCCCCCTTTTTCAGAGAAGTGCGAGCGGAAGAGCAATGACTCTCCACAGACCTCTTAGAGCAAAGCTCATTGATGTTCCCGGAGCTAGGATAGCATATGGAATAGATGGAATGCCAACGGATTGTGTTATCTTTGCCCTTGCCCGCTTTACCAACTTTGACCTCGCAATAAGCGGAATAAACCTTGGAGAAAATCTCAGTACGGAGATAACAGTTTCAGGAACTGCGTCAGCTGCAATTGAGGCAGCCACACATGGAATTCCGAGCATAGCAATAAGCCTTGAGATCGATTGGAGGAAGACCCTCGGAGATGGCCAGGGAATTGACTTCTCAATAGCTTCTTATTTCCTTAAAAAGATAGCAAAATCCGTTCTTGAAAAGGGCCTTCCTGAAGATGTTGATATGCTTAACGTGAATGTGCCTTCCAATGCCACCGAGGAAACTCCCATAGCCTTAACTCGACTCGCGAGAAGAATGTTCAGCCCCACGGTCGAGGAACGCATAGATCCTAAGGGAAACCCATATTACTGGGTTGTTGGACGGAGGTGCAAGAATTTCGAACCTGGAACAGATGCTCATGCACTTAAGGTAGAAAGAAAGGTAAGCGTGACACCGATAAACATAGACATGACGGCGAATGTGGATTTTAGAGAGCTTGAAAGGATTTTAAAAATAGAATTAGAATAGATTACGAAAAAATCCTCTCGACAAACCACTTCTCGTCAAATGGTCTTAAATCATCATAACCCTGTCCAATTCCAACAAAAAGTATCGGCGCACCAATGGCGTGACTTATGCTCAACGCTGCTCCACCACGTGCATCAGCATCGAGCTTTGTTAGAATTACTCCATCTATCCGCACAGCTTCATTGAACTGCCTCGCCTGTTCTATTATAGCATTTCCGGCCAGGGCATCACCCACGAAGATAACCATATCAGGCTTTGCAACCCTAACTATCTTCTTCATTTCGTCCATTAGGTTTCTGTTCCTTTCATTTCTCCCTGCAGTGTCTATGAGAACAACATCAACTCCCCTAGCTTTTGCGTGCTCAATGGCATCATAGGTAACTGCCGCTGGATCAGCCCCATAAGAGTGCTTGATTACCCTAACTCCAACCCTTCTTGCATGCTCTTCCACCTGATCTATTGCTCCAGCCCTGAATGTATCGCTGGCCGCTATGACGACGCTGAGGCCATTTTTTTTGAGCCAGTGAGCGAGCTTGGCTATCGTTGTGGTCTTTCCACCCCCATTGAAACCTACGAATGCTATGACAAAGGGCTTTTCTCCCTTTGTCCTTATCATTTCAAGGAGGTTGAGCTTTTTCTCTGGAGTTATGAGTTCAAGAACTGCATTTTTAACGGCGTTTTCAACAATCCTCTTTTTGTTAGTTCCAATTTTAACCTTCTGACCGACAAGCTGCTCCTTTATTTTTTCTTTGAGCTCTTCAACAGCCTCAAGGGCAACATCAGCCTCAAGAAGTTCAAGCTCCAGATCCCATAAAGCTTTCTCAACATCCTTCTCGCTTATCTCGGTTTGAGCTACCTTATCAACGAATGATCCCAATTTCTCTTTAAGCTTTCCAAACATACCACCACCCAATTCAGTGAAGGATGAAGGTTTTAAGGCTTTTCCTCTTACCAGGTGTCCTAAAACCTTATTGTCGAAAGCGTTATATAAAAAGCACACAAATAGCACATGGTGAAAATATGAGGTATAAACACCTTACTATAATGCTAATTTTTCTATTAATATTCCCCCAGTTTACACATGCTGGAGATGCTTCAAAGATGTTGCTGATCAAAGAACTACAGGAACAGCCTGTCATCTATGGGACTGAAGTTAATTATGATATTTATCTGGTTTCTCTGGAGACCATAGCAATAGCCCGCTCAGGAATCCAGAATAATTACACGTCCAGAATCCTCCAGATGAACCGCCTGTGGCTGGAAAATCATCAACTTCCAGATGGTTCATTTCCGCCTATGATAACTTTTGATCTCTCCGGAATTCCATTTTGTGATGCGTATTACCCTTCCGGTCTCCAGGGAGGAGCATGTGGATATGCGGAGTGTCTGTATGGTTTTTCACTCAAAAAATGTCCGGAATTTGGCTATGTAATAACCTGTTCAAAATCTGCCTCAACAGCCCTAGCTCTTTATGCTCTCCTTGATGCGGGTGAATCCAAAAATTCTCCTGTGATCAGAAAAGGTGTTGAATATCTCCTAAATGCCTCCGTGAACGGAACTTATTGGCAGTATTCCTACACAGTGCATTCTTCAAAGGGAGGTTCTTCAAGCTGTGAAGAGGGATTTCAGAAAAAACCGAGCTTAGTTTCCACAGCTTATGCCATAGCTCTCCTGCACAGGCTAGGATACAACGTTTCAAAGCCTTTGAATTGGCTCTCTGAAAATTTGAAACCCAAGAATCTTGTCAACAGGCAATATCTGGCGTATTTTAACGGGAGCTCCCAACTACAATACAACTTCCCTCTACCAGCTCGGCTTTCCTTCAGTACATCTCCTCCATAGAGAACCTTTTGAAGCTTTGGCATTGCCATTGACCCTGATCCATGAAGAGGGTTTGAAAATCAATAGAAATGCCGTGATGTTTGTGGCCTCAATCCTCAACAGAACAAGACTCAATTTTGCTGGGGAATACCTCTTCTTGGTGGAGGTTGATACGCGGAAAAATGAGAATACCTCCTACTCGCTTGAAATACATTTAACAGGAGCCAATATAACGGAAATCTCCGAAAACGGTAGCTTTTCCTACACTCTGGAAAAGGTGTTCAGGCTAAAGTTCAGCACCCCGCACTTTTTCATCAGAGGACAATTGGAACTCCATCCTCCACTGAGCACGTCGAGTATTGGTGTATACCTTCTAAAAAAGATGGGAAACAATAGCTATATGCGCGTAGACTGTGCCGACTTTACAGGAACATGGAACGGAAGTTATCAGTTCGATATAAATCCACGATACGGTTACTGGAGTTACTCCATAAGACCTACTGTAATGGCTCTCCTGTGGCTAAGACTTGCAGGGAAAAAAGAACTCGAAGAAAGCTTTTTAAGAAAAACTATCAGAGATAATAAAATCTCTGGCATGTGTGAATCCTATCTTGCAGGTGATTATCTCAGCCGAAGATGTACAGAAGATTACGCACTACTCCTGCTCCTCCTTGATCTCCATGATGGTAGCTTTGCTGGAAAGCTTCCGGAAACAGCTTCAGCTTCTGGAAATGGCTGGCTAATGTTTGTAATAGGCCTAATATCAGGACTCTTCCTCTGCCATCTGCTCAGGAGAAAACGGAGTTAAGCCTCAGCCCTATAATGCGCG
>JAMOPD010000024.1 GCA_027064745.1 Thermococcaceae archaeon | reverse complement strand
TACTGTGTTTTTTGTATGGAGCTCGTCTGATATTTAGCTTACCTTCAAAGATAGCCTTAATAGTATATCCAAAGATTGCAAAGAACAGGATACCGTTGGCGATGTAAATCCATTCAACATTCACAGAGCTAACCCCGTGTCTCTCTGTGGCAGCTAAAATCAATGTCATTAGCAAAATCAAAAGGAGGAAGGAGTATTTTTTCATATCTGGACTACCTTCCATTTATCATGTAGTAAAGGGTACGCAGGGGTATATTAAGCTCCCTGCTGATTTCTTTGGGTTTTTTACCTTGTTTCACCATCCTTCTTATCAAGACAAGGGTTTTCTCATCATACTTCTTTGGCCTTCCCCTTGAATAACCAACAGGAATGAGTTTTATTCCCATCTGAGAGAGGGCGTGTATGGCTTTTTTTGAAACCTTAGGATACAAGCTTGGGGGACAGCCTATAACCCTGACATTAGGAGCATTTTCAAGGATTCTCACGAGTATCTCTTTCGTTGGCCTCAGGTTGACATAAACTTCTGTAACTTCCTCATCTAAGAGTTGATCAATCTTTCTCAAGAGCTCCTCATTATTTCTCGCCTTTATCTCAACCCTCATACTCTCACCCCTGAAGGAGTTCCAAAAACTTCTTTGCCCGATCACTCTTCGGCATAAACCTCTCAAACTTGCTCATATCAGCAAAAAGGGTTCTATGTAGCCCTGAGATCACAAATCTACGTATTGCATCGACAAGCTCATCACGAGATATAGATAGAATTTCTGCAACTTTGCCTTCATCATAATCACTCATCCCATAAAGTAGAACTCCTCCGAGCAGGTAATTTGGCAGGTTTGAGAGCTCGCTTCTTCTACCACTGAGGAGTTTTTCCATCTCACATTTCCTTATGACAAGCATGCTTCCATAACCTGTCTTGAAGTCATTTTCCTCCATAAAAGGCAAGTCAAAAATTGAATAATGACAGTCTATGCAGAGCTTTATATCAGGATAGAGACCTAACGTCTCCCTCTCCTTTTCTGATGTTAAAAAGTAGTAGCGAAAGAGGTCAATACCCAGAAGTTTTGCCCCATTTTCTGGGTCAAGTGACGAATATGCCAGAGCCAGGTTATCGACCGTGTAATGGTTGTTAATCAAAACTCCTCTTGTTTTAACCAGACTCAAAACCCTCCAGCGGAAGCGCCTCCCATATCTCTTTTTAAGTTCTGATTCGATATCAGAATCCGTCGGCAGATCGATTCTCGCTTTCTTTAGTCGGTTCCTGTCCCAGTATTCCACTTCGATACGTAGGCTTTTCATTCTCACAATTCCCTTCTCTCTGAGCCTAGCTTTGATAAACTTAAACATCTCCCTGACTTCTCTGCTTTCATGACCGAGGAGACGCAGAACATCACCTGAATATGCTAGATGGGGAAGCACTTCAAGACGTCCAAGCATTACAGGTTTCTTTATAATTTTGAGTTTGTTGAACTCATCCGCTGTCTTTATGCTTTCAATATTAATTTCCTTTTTGCCAAGTTTAAAGGTATAATTTGCCGTTATTAAGGCTAATGCCATCTTATGGGCAGTTATAGCCGCCCTAAGTCTCTCCAAAGCTAAAATACGGTTATGTTTTTTCTTATATATCCACTGAATATGTGGGTCTCTACTCAATCGATCTAATCCTCTGACGGAAGGAACGGTTTCTCCGACTCTTCTTGAGAGCTCATCCTCTAAATCTTGGAGTATAGTCAGGTTTCTAGCTAGATAAAAAACTAGGGAGGGGATATGGAAATCCTCAAATAGGCCAGTCATATCTATTCCGATATCATCTAATATCTTGTTAACCCTGGCGACGAGCTCTTCGGTTGTCGTCATGGTAGTAGCTCACCGCGTTCTATCTTTTCAGGAAGATATTTCTTAGCAACAAACTCAAGGGATTTATTGGCTAAAGCCTGCTGTTCAATCCTGACTCCCATCTTAAGCGCCATTTGAAACTGCCTCTGCCATTCTTTATTTTGGAACCAGGGATATTCCATCTCCTCCATGATTCTCTTATAGTCGCCTGTCGGGCCGCCTTTCTTGTTGGGTGGGATTCCCTTGAGCTTTTCAGTTACATGCTCAAGCCCATAATTTTTGATGTCATCCATTGTCATTCCCACGAACCTAGCATCTGGTGTCGCGAGCTTGTCGCTGAGGTAGGCGAGGTTGATGGAACCCTGCTTTATGGTGGAGTAGATGTACCAACCGTAGGGGTCGCCATCCGTGAAGACTATGATAGGCAGTCCCTCCTCATAGTGGAGCCTGTGGATCAAACGCCTGACGCCTCTTGATGCCTGTCCCTGCGTCGCTATGATGAGGGCATTCTCCTTCTTCGGAAACTTTTCCTCAATCAGCCTATCGGCCATAGCAGCAGTCTCTACAACTAAAGCGTAGTCAACGTTGACCTCCACAAAATGAAGGTGCTCGACAGTTCCTGGAACTGCCCATCCGCCCATACCGAGCTTGCTGGTGTTGAACTCGTCTTCTCCATCGCGTATGACTATGTCGCCGTAGATGTAGCCGCGCCTGTCGGCTGTGAGGTGCATCTCCTCACGCAGAACGCCGAGCATCCTCTCAAGATCCTCTATGATAGGATCGCTCTCACGCTGATCCTCAAAGGTGTTCTCCTTTGTTCCGGGAATGGTGTGCTTATTGGCATAGTATGCTTCTCTGAGGCTCGCGTGTTTGCCCTCACTCACAAGTCTCTTGACATATGCCGAGATAAGGAGAGTCTGCATGAACTTTCTTGTATGAGCAACGTTGAAAAAATAACGTCTGGAAGTTTTATCTCCCATTTTAATGACTTTTTCTTTCTTGTCAAAATACACGTTGTTAAGGCCTCTCGTTGGAATGTCAAAATAAGGAGTTTTGCCCTTTTTAACATTCTCTAAAATTTCTCTTCCAAGTTCTTCCAGTTTAGTAAGAACCTTCTGAGGATCATATGAAAATTTCTCTTTTGGCTTTGATTTTTTAATTGCTCTGGATTTAGGCATTTACCTCAACCTCCTTCTCGCGAAATCTCTCCTCCACAAGTTTGCGGAAATAGCTTTCAATGGCATCCTCGGGTTCTCCAGTTAATATGCTAAGGGCACGTGTAACTTCCGGAAGATACTTTTCAAAGGTTTTACGCCTCTTTATCTGGTATAACTTGCGATGTTTCCCACTTAGATATGTTTGCAATCTTCTGGCGGCATCCATTATTGCGAGACGAATTTCGTTAAGTATCTCCTCGTCGTTAGCTATGCTCTGCTTTCCTGTCGAGGTATAGGGAACGTGGACACTGATGACATTTATCATCAGGACAAGAGGAGCCCTGTCAATGTCATCTACTTTATAACGCTTCCAGTCTATGCTCCTTGCCGCTGTTGTAGTAACACATGATCCAGCATCAAAGAGGAGAGGAACACGATTTGCATATCTAAAAAGGTCAAAACCCGAATTAAGCTCTCCTCCATAGGCTAAACCTACCTCCACTTGGAAGGGTATTCCCCCTCTGTAGACCTTTGGACTCCTGGTAACTGCTGTGACAAATTCAGGTTTAAGAATTCCTGTGAGACCTTTCTGGATGTTTTCCTCTCCTATCGGCCTAAGTCCATGTGTTGGTGGTGCGAGGAACTTTATGTATTTGAATGCCTCGACTATCTCCTCAGCCTCATGCCAATCAAGCTTCTCAGGAGGTTTTTCCATCAGTTTTTCAACTTGTTTGATGACTTTGCGGTATCCTCTAAAACTCCTAAGGACTTTATCAACTTCTCCATTTATAAGACGTTCATACAGCTGTTCTTGTACATTTTTGTCCTTTTCTTTTTTAATCAGTCTGAGAGCCGCTATGTATTTAATAAGCTCATCAACTTTCTTATCACTTATTCTTGAGAATTCACTTATCAAAAACCTCTTTATGCTATTTCTCCTTGTCTTCTTGGCCATTCTGTAAATATCATCAGTTAAAACTCCCCTTGGATGAGGCTTCATCTCAACCGGTGGCTTTGGAATATCCTCGCTTGACCTGGGGAAAGTTATAAGCTTTCCATCTGGCTCTATGAGATCTATATGTGCATGCGGATTTGCTATTGCAGTTAGTTTGAGATACCAAAAGACACCCTGCTTTGAGCGCACATACCTTACACCTTTAACCTCCAACTCAACCCTCGTACCTCTCCATCCTGTGGGATTCGGCTTTTTCTGCTTTCTGACGATTTTCCCCTCGTTTTTCTCTACATCGATTTTTACCCAGGCCTCGATTATATCTCCACCTGTTGATGTTATCACACGGGTAGCCTTTCCGCTCGTTATCTGGGCAAACATTACAGCTCCGCTTATACCAATACCCTGCTGTCCTCTGCTCTGTATGTTCCTGTGGGCTTTAGTTCCGGCGAGCATCTTACCAAAAACATGGGTTATGAACTTCTCTGGAAT
>JAMOPD010000023.1 GCA_027064745.1 Thermococcaceae archaeon | reverse complement strand
CAAGTGCAGGTGTCTTCTTTGGCATGGGCATGAGCAATTTTGTTGCAGCAACTGTAGCATTTCTGTGGTTCCTGCGTGGCTCATGGATGAGGCGTATAATTGATTAAAGCGAAAAGCAGTAGCCTAATAAAGGGTTAAACATATCCCCCATCCGGTGAAGCTTATGATCGAGGATAAAAGATGGAAAGGAGTTTACTCATTTGAGGACTCTCCGTTTATAATGGAGATTCTAACAGAGCTGAGGAATAAGGATACCGGCCCAATAGCCTTCAGGAAAGGTCTTGTCAAGCTTGGAAGATATATGGGATACGAGATAACAAAAACCATGGAGACAGAAAGAATCAGAATTAAAACTCCATTGGAAGAGACAGAGGGAATCGTGATCAAAGATAGAAGAAATGTAGTGATAATTACAGTTCTTAGAGCGGCAATACCGCTAATGGAAGGACTGATAAAGGTTCTTGATCATGCAAGGGTTGGAATTGTCTCTGCCTCCCGTGGAAAAGCGCCGAAATTCGAAATTGAAATGAAGTATGTTAAAGTTCCGCAGATAAAGCCTGAGGACACTGTAATAATTGCTGACCCCATGATAGCGACTGGTTCAACACTCGTGAAAGTTCTCGAAGAGGTTAAAAAATATGGAAAGGCTAAGAGATATGTTATCGTTGGAGTCCTGGCAGCTCCTGAGGGCATCAAAAAAATAAAAGAAGCGTTCCCAGAGGCAGAAATATTCATAGCAAAAATTGACAGGGAGCTCAATGACCATGGTTACATTCTTCCGGGACTTGGGGATGCAGGAGACAGGGCATTTGGACTTCCCATATGATCTCTTTCCTAACTATAACCATTTCTTGAAAATATGTGCGTATCTTAGAACCCATAACAGAGACAATGATAGGACTATGCTACTTTTTCTCACTCTAATACAAGTTTAGGAATCTAAAAAACGAGAAAAAGAAAAAGAAAAAGAAGACACTACTCCCCTAATGCTTTCCTAATCTGCATTATAAAATAGTTTTCTTCTGCTTCAAGGACTTTAATTATTATCTCCCTGTCTATTCCAGTTGTTTTATTAATATACTCAATAATTTCCTGTCTGATTTCTCTTATCATTTCTTCCCCCTCTTAAGTGGGGCATTCAATAAAACAAGTCCCAATACTGAGATTAATGCTAATCCCAGGAATACTGGATTCTTTCCACTCTCTTTATACGGAAGTTCATATCTAACTATATTACCTTCAATCCTGATATTTTTTGCATTTTTAGGAAGAACTAGGGTCACAGTTTCTACCATACGGCCTTGTCCTCCAAATAACGGTTGAACTGAAGTTAGGACTAAAGTATTACCATTCTGTGTGGATACCGTTAAATCGCCTTCACCAAGATCAAGCTCCCAATATTCACCTTTATTGACAGCTGCTCCCAACATTTCATATTGTGCCTTAATCTGATTGTTGGAATCATCCCATTCGATTTTCATATCTTTGTATTCAACACTTGATCTCTTGTTTTCAAATTCACGTTTGAGCATGTATGTTGTAGGATATGCCTGTTTCATTTGTAGATACAAATTTGGTGTAAATTTCCATGTTTCTTCAACGTGTGCAGTACCAGTAGTATCAACCTGCATTTTCATAGTTCCGTCTATTTTGTATTCCTCAAGCTTAATATCTGCTGCCAGAGCAGTAGAGAGCAAAATCAAAAATACAAACAAAAACAAAGATGATAATATGAATGCCCTTCTCATATTCATCACCCCAATCTAAATGTACTAACTATCTGTTCTCCTAATTGATTGTATTCCTGATTGTTTCTTGGAAAATCATATATCACAGCATAGGCAGTTCCACCTGATGTGAAATATCTAGCAACAGCAGCAAAATCACCATACTGACTGCTAAGTGAATAGAGGACTGCATACGCAGTAATGCCAGCAATATCCGCTTGCGTTTCTTTTCTGGCCTTTATCGTTATTCCACCTTCTTGTAGAGTTTGTTCAAAGCTCTGAACCATATCTTGAACCGTATAACCCTGAGCATACATCACTATGAACTCAAATTCTTCATCATTGCTGACTAAGTAAACGTAACCCCCATAATCTTCAGGCTGCTGCCAGTTAGCTGGATACTGGAAGGAGAATCCATTACCGTTATATATTACCCATTCTCCTCCCCCTTCCTGATTTCCTGTTCCTCCTTCTGCACCACCACCCTGTGTTTGAGCTGATATTCCCCACTCTTTAAGCACATTAGGTGGAAGCTGAGGTAATTCCGGCGGTATTATACCATCTGACTGATATTCTGCTATATCGATTACCTGATATGGGCCTTGAGTTGCTTTCTGCCATGTTTGGAGTCCCATTTTAACAGCATCTTGGAAAGAAACCTTACTGTTTATAGCAGTAGCTTCAACAGGTATTATTGATCCACTGGGCAATTGGATCAAAGGAAATGCATGCCCGGGCATAAATACAATATATGCCTTTAAACCCTGAGTAGTTGCAAGAGTGGCAAACCATATAGCCAAATCAAGGCACGTACCACTCTTATCCCTGATAACATCCCTCGGATACATTACATGTTGTGCTGCTTTTGAAGTCCAATAAGAGCTAGGTTCTGTTTTGTATGAAAAACCATTAACAACAGCTAATTGCCAAATCCCACTTAGACTTTTAATGGCTTCTTCATCACTGAGAGAAGCTCCAGCCCCACCAGCAAGTCGGTTTCCCATATCCGCAAATTCTCTTACAACAGGATCCGTTGTGGTCACCCATGCTACAATCAGTGGAGCATTGCTAAAAGCATCATAGAAACTTCCTGTACTCTCTTCAGGACTTAAAGATGAAAATATGAAATCATGAATGCCTAGTATCTGCAGTGATTTTGTGATTTCCTCTGTTTTTTTCTTTCCATTAACTTCATATTCAATTCTAATTCTTAAATTAGAGGGAGTTGGCATTGTTAATTTTGTCACATCACTTGAAATTATTGGATAATATAAATCTACTAATGTTCCCCCAGGAACAAGAATAGGATATGTCTTTGAGATTTGTTGAGAATACGTATCAATGGAATACGAAATTTTGATATTTCTAATGGCTCCCTTTCCAGTATTATACAATACAACCTTAGCTACCCACATGCCAAGTTTTGGATTCCCATATGCTTTATAAGCCGCTGAAATTATGTCTTTTTTCGCATAAACTTTGTATTCAAGCTTTCCTTCTCCACCTGAGGGTTTTGCGTACATAAACATAGAAAATAACAAAAGCCCAACTAAAACAATCGAACCTACTATCTTCGCTCTCATGAAATTCACCAGAAGGTTATAAGAACCTAAACTTCATAGGATGTAGGTTTGAGAAATTTTCTCAAACCCAAGATGGTGCGGGGGAGGGGATTTGAACCCCTGAACCCCTGCGGGAGTGGATCTTGAGTCCACCGCCTTTGACCAAGCTCGGCAACCCCCGCATCTACGGGGCCAATAGGAATAAAAGAAGAGAGCTTTATAAACTTAACGCTCAAGCTTTTTAACGCCTTCCTTTGTGCCTACGAGGACGATATCAGCGATATCTGCGAAAATACCGTTTTCTACAACGCCAGGAATGTTGTTAAGCTCAATCTCTAAGTCGAGAGGATCATCTATCTTAGGAAAGTGCGCATCCAATATGAAGTTCCCATTATCCGTTACAACTGGGCCATCCTTCTTAGCCGCCATCCTCAGTTCTGCTGTAGCGTTAAAAACTTCCAGCTCCTCTTTAATGGCCCTCCACACAGCAGGGATAACCTCTATCGGAACTGGCATTTTCTGACCTAAATAATCAACAAGCTTACTCTCATCCACCAACACTACAAACGTTCCAGCCCTGTATTCTATAATCTTCTCCATTGTGAGCGCAGCACCACGGCCCTTTATCAGATTCAGGTGAGGATCGACTTCATCAGCACCATCAACCGCAACATCTATGGCATCGACCTCGTCGAGACCAACAACTGGTACTCCACTTTCCAGAGCAAGGAGCCTAGCCTGATATGAAGTTGGAACACCATAGACATCCTCCAGCTCATCCTCCATTATAAGCTTGCCAAGATACTTAATGAAATAAGCGGTAGTTGAACCTGTACCTAATCCCACTACCATATCATCATCAATGAACTTTAAGGCCTCTTTAGCAACAATTTTTTTCAACCCTTCCATTAGCTCACCCCGTTACAGTTGAATTGTGGATTATCTTATACAGCAAGCTCTGATTGGAATAAAACTTTGGCTGGAATCCTGTAGAGACAGTATAAACAAGCAACGTGAAGTACAACCAGAACAGGAGGAATCCTCCAAGGGACTGCCTGATAGCTGTTCTCGGATCTTGAAGTTCTTCAGGCAGGTCTTTTAGAAGTGCTTTTGCCACATAAGGTATCACGAAGAGAAGCATAAATCCAACTATCCATCCCGCCTGATTCTCAATAGATAATACCCCACTGACGACTCCACTGAGCGCACCCCAGCCATAGACTATGAGCGAAAACTTGTTCTCAGGCTTCACTTTCTTTCACCTAACTTAGCTTTTAAAAAGAGTTTAAAATCTTTCCGCTATCTCGAGACGTGGGTAAGTTTAACAATATCAAGTTCTCCGCTTGAGCCAAGCTTTTAAAGGAATTGACCACACTATTAACTATTCTAAAAAGTTTTCAAGTACCCTCTCTCCTTTCTCTGTTAGTCTATAATAGAGTCGTTTTCCCCTTTTCTGAGATTTCTCAATCAAACCAAGGCTCTCAAGCTCTTTTATATGCTGATAAACTGCCTGATAATTCATCGGCTTTTCAAGATTCTCCCAGATTTCATAGCCATACTTCTCACCATCCTTGAGAAGTTTTAGAATTTCAAGCTTTGTACCCCCTATGGAGAACCTCTCCTCCCTGTAGTATGCCTTGAGCCCTGAGCTGGTTACTATCAGAGCTATCCGATCGTCTTTTTCAAAATAACCCTCTTCACTCAGCTTAAACAGAGCTGGAACTACAACAGCGGAGGAGTATTCAGCAAAGACCCCTTCATTAACCAAAACCCGTTCTCCAAAATCCAGCTCATCCTCCCCCACAAGAACTGCAGTTCCTTCTGTTTCTTTAACGGCTTTAATAGCCTTTTCTTTGCTTACTGGATCTTTAACATATAATCCAAGTGCTTTGGTAAGTTCCTTTCTCGCCTTTATTCCAAGGATTTCACTGGCTATCGGAGAGCATTTTTCCGGCTGAACTGCTATCAACTGGGGCATTTTTTCAATGGCTCCTATTTCAAGGAGCTGTTTGAATCCCCTATATATGCTGTAAATGTTGCTTCCACTTCCTGTTGGCACGATTATGTGAGTAGGGTTTAACTCCTCCCAGAGCTCAAAGGCAATTGTCTTCTGTCCCTCAAGCCCGATTATGTTATTTTCAGGGGTTATATCATAGAAGCCATTAAGTTTGGCAAGCTCTCTGACGTATTCAATACCCTCATCAACGCTGTCCCCATAGCGTATTATCCTCGCACCAAAGGCTATCATCTGGATTAATTTGCCCCTGTCAATCTTCCGGGGCACGACAACAAAAGCCTCCTTTCCAGCTCTTGCAGCATATGCCGACAGAGATGCGGCTGAGTTTCCATTACTCGCAACAGCAAACCCGTTTTCTGCATAAGGAAAACCATAGGAAACTGCAACTGTGGTTAACCTATCCCTGAAAGAGCCAGTGGGATTCCTTGTTTCATCCTTGATGAAAACCTTCAGACCAAGCTCTTCACCCAGCTTGGCTTTAAATAGTGGAGTTCCTCCTTCTTTCAGCGTGATTATCTTCTTAACATCAGGAAGAAGCTCCCTGTATCTCCAAACTCCTTTGTCTCTCCTTCTCCAGTTGGAGACATCTACATGTGAATAGTCATAGCTAATCTCAAGCTCCGCTCCGCAGGAACATCTGGGAGGGACAAATGATGAATAGGAACGACCACATGAAGGACACACAACCCTCATATTCCATCACTTGAGCCGGATTGCATCAAGATTATTTGGAGCTCTCGTTGAGATTCCAAATTTCTTGTGTATGCTACTCGCTAGGTCAAGGCATTTCTGGGGCTCACCGTGGACCGTTATAACCCTCTCCGGCCTTGGCCTCACCCTTGCGATATAACTTATAAGTTCTCTTCTGTCAGCATGACCGGAGAATCCATCAATTGTATGGACCTCCATGTTGATCCTTATGGCTTCTGTCTTCCCACCTTCACCTATGAGGGGAATCTCCTTCAACCCCCTCTGGATCTGCCTGCCGAGGGTTCCTTCTGCCTGATAACTAACAAAGATTATACTGTTTCTTGGATCGGGTGCAAGCTGTTTAAAGTACTCTACACTTGGCCCACCTACGAGCATGCCTGATGTTGCTATGATTATTGCAGGCTCACCGCTGTCAATTATATCCTGCCTCTCCTTACTGTTGGCAACACTGTGGAATACTGGATTTAGGAATGGATTGTAGCCTTCATGGAATATCTGATCCCTAAGATGCCTGCTGAGGTACTCAGGATAAGCCGTGTGTATGGCAGTTGCCTCCCATATCATTCCATCTAGGTATATTGGTACCTCTATTCCACCCACGCGTGCGTATTCCTCAAGAACCATCATTATCTCCTGTGCTCTACCGACTGCCATTGCGGGAATTAGGACTTTTCCTTTACGTTTTATAGTCTGATGAATCACTTCAATAAGCTTCTTCTCAGCCTCGTCCCTCGGCATCTGATAATCATTACTTGCCCCGTATGTGGATTCCATAACAAGAGTCTCTAGCCGAGGGAATCTACTTGCCGCAGGCTCAAACAGCCTCGTGGGAATAAACTTGAAGTCCCCAGTGACTGCTACATTGTGAAGGCCGTTTCCCACGTGCAGGTGGGCAATGGATGAGCCGAGGATATGTCCTGCATTATGGAGCGTGAGCCTCAGATCAGGAGCTATATCCCTAACCTCCCCATAGTCAAGGGTTATTGTGTGTTTTATTACTTCTTTGATGTCTCTTGGTCTGTAAAGTGGATCTATACCGTTGCTCTGTTGAATTTCAATGAAATCCTTCTGAAGGAGCACCATCAGGTCTCTCGTTGGAGGCGTGGCATATATCGGGCCGTCAAACAGGTTGAACCTGAAGAGATATGGCAATAAACCACTATGGTCAAGATGAGCATGGGTTATTATTATCGCATCGAGAAGACCCTCATTGAGAACATACCTAAATTCGGGTGCTTCAAAATGAGGAAATGCCTTTTTGGGATCATTCAATGTAGCAACATTAACTCCGAAATCAACCAGAACAAAACTCTCATTTGTCTGGAGTAGGAGGGCTGATCTGCCAACCTCTCTGAATCCACCCAGGCCAGTGATTCTTATCCATTCGCTTTTGAGCTCAGGTTTTCTGTAGATGTTTCTGCCGACCTGCCTTAGGAATTTTCTCCTGTCCCTGCTCTCTGTCTGGAGTATCTGTCTGACAGAGTAGATGGTCTGGGATTGAATGGGAGGAGTTCTTATAACCTTCGGTGCCCAGCGGACTTTCTGGGTAATCAGTCTTAATGTTTCACCATTTTTACCAATAACCAGCCCAGGCTTTTTAGCCTCAATTAGAACCTCCCCTACAGAAGGATCAAAGCTTATACTGGTTATCTCAGCGTCAGCAGGAACAAGTTGCTTGATCATCTCCTCTGCTCTTTCAGGCGGCAGAAGAACCTCAGGATCAGGCCTTACGCTTATGCGTTTTTTAAGGATCTTTGCAAGGTTCTTTATTAAATCTCCATCCTGCATTATAACCTCAGGATTTTTAACATAAATCACCAACTCAGGCCCTTCAAATTCAACATCTGATATCTTTGCTTCACGCGGGACCATCTGGTCTATTATCTCCTTGATCTCCTTGAGAATATCATCGACAAATGTTTCCCTTTTTATCACATCTCTCACCTCTGCCTCATAGTTCTTTAAGAATAGCCTCTATTTCATCCTTACCAAGCTCTTTGTAGCCATCTTTTGTAATTTTCACAACCATTATGCCATCTCCTGTAAAAATATCTCTCCTCATAGCAATATTTATCGCTTTAACGGCCAGCTTGATGGCCTCTTTAACCTTTATATCTTTCTTATATTCACTCTCTAGAACAGCATATGCAAATTCCATACCGGAGCCTGCAGCAGCAAACTTATCATCTGTCAGGCCTCCCGCCATGTCAATGGAATAGAGTCTCCCCTCTCCATCAAATCCCCCAATCAGAAACCATCCAAGATACGGCATAAGTCTATTCCTATGTAGGATGTTCGAGGTTAACGTCGCTAAAGCTTTAACACTCATTTTCTTTCCTACTCGGGCTTTATATAAGCTACTTTCAGAACGAAGAACTCTAACAAGACCCAAAATGTCGCCAACATTACCAGCTCCAGCTAGAGCAGAATGTTCATCAATTTTGAATATCTTTGTAACATTTTTTGACATTACCATGTTGCTGATTGAGGCTCTCCTGTCCGCTGCAAGGACTATCCCATCACTACATGCAATGCCAACTGTAGTTGTTCCCTTTAGCTTATCTGCCAATTACAACACCCCTTGCGTTTAGTATTTTCAGAATAGAAGAACCTACAAAAGGCCGTTTGGCTGGATAGTATTTAAAGTTTTCGCATTAATGAATCATAGTGTCAGGGTAACCGGTGGGAGCGCCGGATAATAAATTCAGTATAACCATTAAGCGGGCTCTCTAACTTATCCTGACAGTATCTAATGAATCATAATGTGCTTGGCCATAGCTTAGTTTTAGTCGTTATTAAGAAAGCACGCTGGCAGGTGATTGCAGATTCACTCACACAGCGATGGAGTGAGTTTATAAACCTCAAACACAAATTTTGAGATGGTGGTGGAATGGGAGAGATTATACTTTTAACGGGTCCTCCTCTTAATGGTAGAGACGAATATGCTGAAGAAGCTCTCAGACACTCCCAAGAAAATTATGGTTACTATCACGTTTTTGAGTATTTAATCCAGATAGGAAAAGAAATGGGTCTTAAAATAACCCGAAAAAATGTCCTCGATTTTGCAATAAGCCACCCATATTTGATGAATGAGATCAGGGACAATGCTTTTGAAAGAATAAGAATGGAAATCGAGGAATCGGAAAAAAGATATCACATTGTTTCAACCCCTTCACTTTTCAGGTGGGGCAGTGGAAGTGTTTTGGGCTTCACTCTGAGCAATCTTAAACTCTTAAAGCCCAATCGGGTGATAATAGTTTTAGACGACATTCTAAGTGTCAGGAGAAGAATAATAAACGATCCCGAGTGGTTTGAGCGTTTTGGAAAAGATAAAAACAACATCAAGCTCACAACACTGGTTTTGTGGCGTGAAGATGCTATAAACCATGTTAAAACACTCATTCATGAACTCGAAAAAGAAGGCATTAAAGTAAAATACATCCTCCAGTTTGGAATCAGACATCCATATGAGACATTTCTGAGTTTGCTGTTCCATGAAGACGAAAAACCTCTCGTGTATCTCAGCTATCCTATGACAGGACATGAAGATGAGTACTACCACAGAGTTAGAGACTTTTACAAAAAACTAAGCCAGTATTTCACTGTCCTTGATCCTGGTGCCTTAGATGACTGGTGGGTTGTTGCTGAATACGACAGCCAGATAAACAAAGATCCCTCGATTAAGAAAATTAAAATCAAACACCTCCGGGATGGTGAAGAGGTTGAGGAGCTGGACAGGGGGGATATAGAACAAGCAACCGACATTCTGAGGAGGCAACTAGTTGAACGCGATTTCAATCTCGTCGATGTTAGCAAGGCCATAGCCGTGTATCATTACACACCAGAGGTTTCAGCAGGGGTTATCAGTGAAATGGCCGAGGCTTACAGAACATTTGCCGCAATATATCTCTATTACCCATTCAAGAGAAGGCCAAGTCCATTCATGGAGTTCTATGGTATGCAAAACCCCTCAAGGAGAACTATGTTTAAAGATGAGACTGAAATGCTGAAAGCTATGATCGATGAAAGAGAATACTGGACAAAAGCGTAGTTAGAAATAAGAAGAGAAAAGGTAAGAAATCACTTCTTGACCCATCCCCTGTCCTTCATGGCCTGGTAGACCCTCTGGACGGCAACAACGTAGGCCGCATCGCGCGTGTGGATGTTCTTTTCCTTGGCGGTGTTGTAGACATCCCAGAAGGCTTTGGTCATCTTCTTGTCGAGCTTCTCGTAGACCTCTTCAAGAGTCCAGTAGTAGCCGTTTATGTTCTGAACCCACTCAAAATAGCTGACTGTAACACCGCCGGCATTGCAGAGGAAGTCCGGTATCTGGAGAATACCCTTCTCGCGGAGGATGTCGTCGGCTTCTGGGGTAACTGGACCGTTAGCAACCTCGGCGACGATCTTGGCCTTGATGCTGTCAGCGTTCTTTCCGGTTATAACCTCTTCGATGGCAGCTGGAGCGAGAACGTCGACGTCAAGCTCGAGGAGCTCCTCGTTTGTGATGTTAGTCGCACCTGGGAAGTCCTTAACACTGCCGTTCTTCTTCTTCCACTCGAGAACCTCGTCGGCATTCAGCCCATCGGGGTTGTAAATGCCGCCCTTGCTGTCACTCACAGCCACAACCTTCATGCCGTACTCCTCGCTCATGATCTTAGCCATGTGGTAGCCGGCGTTACCATAACCCTGGATGGCAATTGTCTTTCCCTTGAGATCCATGCCAAGGGCCTTTGCTGCCTCGCGAACGGTGTATGAGGCACCTTTAGCAGTGGCGTCACCCCTGCCGAGTGAACCACCTATGCTGAGTGGCTTACCTGTGATGACACCGAAGGCTGGTCCTTTCCTTCTCATTATAGACTCGTACTCATCCATCATCCATCCCATTATCTTGGAATTGGTATAAACGTCGGGAGCTGGAATATCAGTCCATGGGCCAATTATATCATAGATGGCCCTTATGTAGCCTCTCGCGAGTCTTTCCTTCTCCCTATCGCTCATTTCTTTGGGGTTACAGATAACTCCACCCTTACCTCCACCGTATGGGATGTCAACAACGGCACACTTCCAGGTCATCCAAGCGGCTAAAGCTTTAACTGTGCTGAGGGTTTCATCCGGGTGCCATCTAATACCACCCTTTGTTGGACCGCGAGCCCAGTTGTACTGAACTCTAAAACCAGTGAAAACCTTAACAGAACCATCGTCCATCTCAACAGGGATTGATACCTCAAGAATCCTCTGTGGCTTCTTTAAAAACTCAAGAGCCTCTTCACTTATGTCCATATACTGGGCAGCCCTCTCAAGCTGTTTAACAGCAATTTCAAATGGGTCTTGCTCAACCATCTTTACCACCTCAATTTTCGGTAATCTGCGATGGGAGGTTAGGCATTTACCTATATAAACCTTTCGTCGAAAAAGCTCGGAAAACCTTTATTTTTCAACAAAAGGTTATGTATGCAAATTTTCGAGGAAACGGAAAATCCTGCCGAAATTTCAGGAGAAAAAGAGCGACGTGCATCCGATATTTTTTATACACTAAGGGACATTAAAATGCATTAATGGATACTAATTGGACAAAACTGACCTCCTCCCCTTTGTGAGGGTTCCAATGGTGGGGAGGTTTGTGGGCCTATTACCCCTACCGCAGAGTGGTTCCGGGTTATCACTCCATTCAGAGTTTTAAACCCACTCAAGGTCAGTTTTGAGAGGGCTCGGCGGCCCCTTCGAGCCCCTATAGAATCTCTGCATCCCATAGTTCCATCGGCTTATTCAATCATCGAGATTAGATTTAGAAGCATAAATGGGCAGTGAAAACTAAAGAGAGCCCTCAGCGAGAAGTCGGTCATCATTACATCAGCTCACTCTCGTTCCAATCATCGGGCAAAATAGTTTCAAACGGATTCCATATAAAAGTTCTTTGAATATATCCTTTACTCAAATCGACATCTTACTGGAGCACTACCTTCCTGCTCTGTCACTATGACGAGGCAATACATTGCTTCACTTGGATACTTGAAAAAATGCCAATCTTAAATCCTTATTCAGGGATAGAGTAAATCGTCTTTTGTCGAAACAGGCCAGTAGAAAGCTTTATTAAGTATACCTGAGTAGTTAGCAATGCCACATTATGTCCTTCGATGTTTGAAAGTGTTAACTCGAGTTTAGAGGTGAAGTGAAATGGCTGAAAGAGAGGAATGGGGAAGTAGAGTAGGCTTTATATTGGCAGCAATGGGCTCAGCAATTGGACTTGGAAACATATGGCGTTTCAGCTACATGACTTATTCTAACGGTGGAGGAGCTTTCTTAGTGCCGTATTTCTTCGCTTTGCTAACGGCAGGAATACCAATAATGATACTGGAAATAGGACTTGGAAGCATGACGAGATTTTCAGCACCTTTTGCATTAGGAAAGGTTGCTGGTAAGAAGGCAGAGTGGATTGGATGGTGGACAGCTATTGCAGCGCTGATACTGAATTCCTACTATATGGTGATACTCTCATGGGCGTTCCTGTACATATTCAAGTCATTTACCCTAGCATGGGGTAAGGATCCAGGAGCTTACTTCTTCGGCAACGTTCTCGGTCTCACCGATGGTCCGTTTATACTTGGCGGAATAAGGTTGCCGATATTGCTATCGTTCTTAGTGATAGTCCTCATAAACTGGTTCATAGTTTCAAGAGGTGTAAAGGGAGGGATAGAGAGGGCATGTAAAATATTCCTTCCATTGATGTGGATCATTGTGCTATTGCTCGTGGTAAGAGGTATCACACTCCCACACGGTCTTGAGGGGATCAACTGGTACCTAAAGCCAGACTTCTCAAAGTTGGCAAACCACAAAGTGTGGCTTGATGCCTATGGACAGATATTCTTCACGCTCAGTCTAGGAATGGGAACGATGATAGTCTATGGAAGCTACCTTAGAAAGGGTGCGGACGTGGTGAACAATTCATTCCTCATCTCCTTAGGAAACTGTGGATTCTCATTCCTCGCAGGATTTGCAGTCTTTGGAACACTTGGATACGTTGCCTACGTACTAAATAAGCCATTTGAGGAAGTGGTTGCCCAGAGCATAGGACTGGCATTCGTCATGTATCCAAAGGCCATCTCACTGCTACCGACAGGAAAGGCTCTGATTGGAGTACTGTTCTTCTTCCTGCTAACGATAGCGGGACTGAGCTCTTCAATTTCACTAATGGAGAATACAGTCGGAATCCTAATGGATGGATACAAGCTAAACAGAATGAAAGCAACGAGCATAGTGGCCGGGGTAAGCTTCCTGATTGGAATAATCTACACCACTGGAGCAGGTCTATACTGGCTCGACATGGTCGACCACTTCATCAGCTATTATGCATTGGCACTGGTGGGACTGCTTGAGACAATAGCTGTTACATGGGTGTTTGGCGCCGAGAAGTTTAGAGAATTTGTGAACAGTGTTTCAGAGATAAAAGCGGGCTCATGGTGGTCTGTGTTTGCTAAGTATATAACAGTGGCAATTCTTGCAATTCTCTTACTCCTTGACATCTACAAGCTCGCAACGGAGGGCTATGGTGGATATCCAGGGAAAGCCTTGGGAATAGCGTTCGGCTACATATTGCTCGGAATGATAGTGGCATACCTCCTGCACACTAAAGAGAAGCTCGACGTAACGAAGGAGGTGAGCTGAGATGCTTAGTGGTGGTGCAATAGCAATGCTAATATTTGGAGCAGTGGTTCTATACGGGGGATTTGCATACTGCCTAAGGATAGCGATGCGTAAGAGGCTTTCTTGACTTTTACTTTATTTTTGTTGGTGGTAGAAATGAGTGGAGCTGAGATTTTAGCAAAAATTTTTGCCCTTATAGGAGTTTTGCTCTTTAATGTAAGTGCATTCTTTGTCTACATTCTGAAAAAGGAGTCCTTTATTATCCCTATGCTAATAGGTGTGTCATTTTTAAGCATGGCCCTGCTTTTTATATTCATCTGGAAGAAGGATGAAATCAACAGAAGATTCCAGCAGGTGGAATCAGGTGAAGAGCACTGAGATTTTTAAAGAGATAGCCAAAACTTTGGAAAATGTGGAGGAAAGAATAGAACGCTTAAAATTATTGGACCCTAAAGATAAGGAAAAAGCTGCAAAAAAGATTAAAGAAGCCAAAAAGAACTTTTTGGAACTGAGTAACGAAAGTACAGCCGAGAATGAGAAACTTGCGAATTTCTTTTTAAGAAGGGCAATACTATTAAAGAACTCTACAACTGACAAAAACATTGAAAAAATTGGAAAAAAAGCCTACATGCAAAGCGTTGATGAGATTCTTAAATTTTCAAGGGTAGCGAAGTATGAGTTCACGGACAGGATAAAGGAAGTTTTTAAAGGATACAGAATTTATGCTCTTGGTATGATATTTTTCTTCATGCTTTGTGGAGTGCTATCGCCAAGTTTTAAGATGGTAGCATTTTTTCTTTTAATTCCGGTGCTTCTCTCCCTTTGGACTCTTAAAAAGAGAAGATATCTTGCCCTGATGTCAGCATTCATTCTCATTCCTCTGCCAATTATCACTGGCATCTTGGCAATTGGGAACAGCATATATACGATTACCAACCCAGTGATGCTCCAAGAGATAGCTAAAAGCATGGCAAAGTCATTAACCTTTGTTAGGGCACTTCTTATATTAACAATCGTCCTCGGAGCTTTGGAAGTTGTCTCATTGAGCTATGCAGCATATTCCCTATATAAGCACAGACATGCATTCCTCTAATATAATGCGTCATTTCCTCTTTCTCCAGTTCTTACCCTTATTGCATCATTTACAGGGATAATGAATATCTTCCCATCACCTGGAACTCCCTTTCTAGCATTTCTAATGATTATCTCAACCACCTTCTCCAAGTCTTCATCCTTGACGACGATTTCCAGCTTCATCTTGGAAAGCATGTCATAAGAGGGAACTCCCCCCTGAACACCTCGTCCTTTAACTGGATATGCTGTCAAAGCCACAAAACCCATCTGCTTTAATGCATTCTTAACCTTCTCAAAATCCTCAGGCCGCAAAATAGCTTCAACCTTTTTCATAAGATCCCCTTATAATATACGGCAGAAGAAAAGAAAAGGCTTTCGAAATTAAATCTGAGAGACAAATTTCTTTAGCCTTTTTATGGAGATTCTTGTCTTTTTAGAAAGCTCATCAAGGTCTGCTTTCTTCAGGTCATCGATGGTCATTACACCTGCTCTTTTCAACTTCTTTAATGTCTTCGGCCCAATGCCCTTGATCTTCAGGAGTGAGTTCTCATTTTTCCTGCTCACCTTGCTTTTCAATGTCCTCTTCCTTATAGCCTTTGCTTTTCCTATGGTAACAGTAGCATAATCATGGAACCTCTCAGATACAACCTTCGGCTTTTCTTCAATTTTTTCTTCTGGAACTTGTGGAGGTTCAACAAATTCCGGCACCTCAGGAGGATTCTGAGTTACATAAACATCAAGTCTGATAGGCCTGAAGACACTGTCTTTCTTCTCAAGCATCTCAAGAAGCTCGAAATCAAATTCACCCTGCTCAAGATTATTCGCAAGTTGATGAAAAGCGTTAGCATGTTCCAGAAGGCGTCTCTTGCCATATTCTTTTGCCTGCCCTGTAGTTATCAAAAATGGCCAGTCACTGCTCTCCAATAGGAGGAGCTCTCTGCCCAGCTGCTCCAAAATCCGATCTCTATGTCCATCCCTGCCGTAATATTTGCTGGTGAGTGCAACCATTCTCTCCTCAGCTTTATAAACATGCTCCCACATCCACTCAACTTCAGGATTCCACCAAGTGGAGTGATTAGAATCTTTACCCCATGAACCTTCAGGTAGTTCTATCTCATGCCTCTCCCCTTCATAGTTTTCAAGGTAGTCTGAAATTGCTATAGTTTTGATATCCTGCTCAGCCATGAGTTCAAGTACTCTTCCGAGCCACTTAACACCTTCAAACCACCAGTGGCCAAAGAGTTCGGTGTCATAGGGCGAGACGATTATTCCCTTCTCCTTGAATCTGTTCTCATGCTTCTTCAAAAGACTTTCAACAAGTGAAACGAAATGTTTTGCATGCTCTTCAACCCTCTCAAGGGCCTTCTCTGGGTCATAGAACTCCTTGTCTCCTAAATCCCCATCTTTCCGTGTAATCCGCCAATACTGTCCGCCACTTTTCTCAGCCTTTTTATGGAATTCTCTGTACCAGAAATCGCCAGGATAGCCATAGTGAGCACTCCACACCTGATGCCCGGTTTCTCTATTTCTAGCAAAGACCGCCACATTTGAACCCTTGACAAAATACGGCCTCATTGTGGTTTTTTTAGTTTTTGTCAGTGTAACCTCACCATACCCCCTGCTCACTGGTCCCTCATCTATTAAATTGCTCTCCACAAAGAAGAACTTAAGCCCGTGTCTCTCCAGAAACTTTTCCAGCCCTTCTCTGTACACCATTCTACCATGAGGAAGCTCCCATTTTCCTTCCGGGCGATAAGCACACTCAGGGAGCCAAATTCCCCTAGGCTTTCTGCCAAAATGCTTCTCGTAGGTTAAGATTCCATTAGCAAGTTGGCCATCTATGGACTCATCTCTTAAGAACAGAGGTAGATATCCATGAGTCGCTGCTGAAGTTATAATCTCAATGTAGCCTTCATCCTGAAGCTTTCTCAACTCTCCGATTATATCTCCCCCTATTTTCTTCCAGTATTCATAAACATCCCTGAAATATTTGAGCATATAGCTAACTGCTTTTTCATCATATTTACCGCTCTTCAGATCCTCTTCCATTGCCTTAAGTTTCCGTTCCATGTACTTTTGGAACTCTGATTTCACGTATCCATCACTCAGCTGTTCTGCCAATATAGGAGTTATCCCTATGACAAGCTGGAAATTGATACCCTTTTCTCTGAGCCTCTCAAGCTCCATGAGCAGAGGGATGTATGTTTCAGCCATGGCCTCGTAGAGCCACTCTTCCCCAAAGGGCCATTTTCCATGCTTTCTCACGTAGGGAATATGAGTGTGCAGGACAAAGGTAAAGTAGCCTTTCATCGTGTATCACCATGGGTGTTAATGTGGTTTAAGTATTTAACTTTATTCTGTCCTTTGTTGACATAACGCACATAAAAGAGCATCAATGTCCATTAAGGGCACTGAACATTAGTCCATCAAGTTTCCTAACTTCATTTTTGTCCTTTGTTGACATGAGGCATATAAAAGAGCGTTAATGCTCACTAAAGGATAATGAATGAACATTAGTCCGTTAAAATACACACCAGAATTCAGCATATTCTCTCCGGCAATTCTTTAAAACCCACGCTGTAATTAAAAGTGGGTGAGGAAATGAAAGAAGAAATGAGCAGCGTTGATATCAAATACATTATCAACGAGCTGCAAAGCTTAGTTGGTTCTCGTGTTGATAAAATCTACCACGATGGAAGAGAGATAAGGATAAAGCTTCGTACGAAAGAAGGAAGACAGGACTTAATCCTTGAAGCCGGAAAAAGAATACATATCACAACCTACATCAAAGAGGCCCCTAAAATGCCATCATCTTTCACGATGTTACTAAGAAAGCATTTGAGTGGGGGATTTCTTGATGCCATCAAGCAGCATGATTTTGACAGGATAGTAAAGATTATGATAGGTGATTATACCCTTATCGGGGAGCTCTTCAAAAAAGGAAACATAATCCTTCTCAACTCTGAGAATAGGATTGTCGCAGCACTTAGATACGAGGAGTTTAAAGACAGAACCATAATGCCTAAAGCAGAATATAAACTTCCACCCGCACGGGAGAATCCTCTGGATGTTGAATGGGAAGATTTTAAAGGGATTATAGGAAAAGAGCAGATCGAGATTGTCAGAGCCCTTGCAAGAAAACTGAATATGGGTGGCCTTTATGCTGAAGAAATCCTCATGAGGGCAGGGATAGCAAAGGACAGAAAGGCAAATGAGCTCAATGAGAATGAGCTTAAGCTGGTTTTTGAGACCATGAAATCAGTCTTCAGCGAGGAGCCAAAGCCCAACATTGTGTATAAAAACGGCCAGATGATCGATGTGCTTCCAATCGAATTGAAGTGGTATGAGGGCTATGAAAAGCAATATTTCAAAACCTTCAGTGAAGCTCTGGACGAATATTTCGGGAAAATAACCGTTGAGAAAGCAAAAATCGAGAAGACAAAAAAGCTGGAACAGAAAAAGAGACAGATATTAGCAACTTTAAGAAAGCAGGAAGAACAGATGAAAGGCTTTGAGATCGAGGCCCAGAAAAATCAGGAAATTGGAGATTTGATTTATGCAAACTTCACATTCATTGACAACCTGTTAAGAGAGTTCAGAAAAGCCGTTGAAAAACTCGGCTTTGAGGAGTTTAAAAAACGCATAGAGAAAGGTAAGAAGGAAGGAAACAAAATAGCACTTCTAATAAAATCCATCGATCCAAGAGAGAAAGCCATTACCATTGAGATTGATGAAAAAAAGGTGAGGTTATATCTGGAAAAGAGCATAGGCGAGAATGCGGAGCTTTACTATGAAAAAGCCAAGAAAGCTAAACATAAACTTGAGAGGGCAAAGATCGCCTATGAAAATACAAAGAAAAAGCTCAGGGAGATTGAGGAGCTCATTGAAGAGGAAATGAAGAAGGAACTTAACGTTAAAAAACTTGAAAAGAGAAAAAAAAGATGGTTCGAGAAGTTTAGATGGTTCCTCAGCAGTGAAGGATTTCTTGTTCTGGCTGGAAAGGATGCAAGCACCAATGAGATGCTTATTAAAAAGCATATGAACGAGAGTGACCTCTATTGTCACGCCGATGTTTATGGCGCTCCTCATGTTGTTATCAAAGACGGACGAAGAGCAGGAGAAAAGACAATCTTTGAAGCATGTCAGTTTGCAGTTTCAATGAGTAAGGCATGGAGCAGGGGAGTTTACAGCGAAGACGCCTATTGGGCATATCCAGAACAAGTGACGAAGAAAACACCGAGCAGGGAATACCTTGGCAAAGGTGCCTTTATGGTCTACGGAAAGCGTAATTGGTTCCATGGACTGCCGTTAAAACTTGCAGTTGGGATTATACCTTATGAAGGAGATGAGTTTGTGGTCTGTGCTCCAGTGGATGCCATAAAAGCTTACGCCGACAAATATATCATCATACGTCCAGGAGGCATGAAGAAAAGCGAGCTGGTAAAGAAGATAAAGCGTGTCTTTGAGAAGTGGGGATATAAAATGAGGGAAGAGGACATAATGGCTGTTCTACCCCCAGGAAATGGAGAAATAATAGAAATAAAAGGATAAACTTACTCATTTTCCACTTTTGCCTGCTCCTCCTCCAAGTAGCCCAACTAGAAAACCTATCCCTCCAACTATGTATCCATAGGAGATCATATCCATAATCTTTTCTCCTGTCGTAGCCCAGATAGGATACGTGAAGAGAAGCATGCCAACAATTCCAAGTAGATGTCCTCCTCTACCGCCGGTAAGACCCAACAATGCACCGAGTAATATTAACGAGACTCCAATCACATATGACATAAAAAGCACTATATCTGTGCCGGGACTATTTGTGTTAAGCTCTTTTATTGTCTCTTTTATCTGATCCATGTTATTATAAAGTTCCTTAGCAATGTTCAGCATTGTAACTTGTTCTGTTCCATACCATTTGTCAACTTGAAACCATGGCATCGTGAATGAGAATAGAACTAAAACTGCAGCTAGGAATCCTACCATTCTCATCATACATCCCCAAGGCGTGAATTAAAAACTATTGATTTTTAACTTTTATGCTCATTAGAAGAATGCCGTTAAGAGAGAATAAAAAAGGCACTAAAACTACAAAGTTGCCAAACACATTACAGTTGCCTAACTGTGCCTTCCCCCAGTAAAGTAAAAGATTTAAAGCAGGGGAAGATTCAACTATCAGGGGGAAAATATGATTGGGCTATATGCCTTGGTACAGAAAGAATTTGCAAAAGACCTGATATTCCAAATTGATGATGAAGCTGTTACATTATCAATAAAAGGAGTTCTAATTGCACGTACCAATAAGAATATCCATAATTTCTCCTTTTTCGAGCTTGATGGGCAGCAATTTGTTCTCTCAATCCAGATGAAAGGGTTTACCATTTATATTGGCATTGAAAGTGATGAAGAGTTTGACGAGGATGCTTACCCTGAACTGATAAGAGCACTAATAGAGCATTTACTGCCCTCAATCAGCCTGTTAATAACAGAAGCAGATAGAAAATATCGCGGAAAAGCAGATTTACTCCTAGATGATAATATGAATCCCAATATGAAAGAGTTCTTCTATGAACTTCTACTAAAGCATAAACAGGGGAAAAATCCGTATGAACAAACTGAAATAGCATGATATGCTAGATAAATGACAAATAGCACTAGAATACATGGGAGGTCTTTGACATTTTTTCAAATATTCTTTCAAAAATTATTTAAATTCGATGAAGATCTACTATATAGATGTTCGAGCGCGCTCGCCCCCTCCTCCCTTCTCTTTAATGTTGTCATTTCTCCAAAAAAGTTAGCAACCAAAAATTCCCTATGAATTGATGCCTCATGAAGTTCAGGAGTGAGTGTTTTTGGCTCTAATTGCGTTCCTCTGAATCTATTGATTAGTAGGTATCTTTTCAAGCTCCAAGAGCATTTTTCTGACTCTCATTCTAAGAGGAAGTTACTTCTTGCTATCTACGCAGATTGTAAAGTTCTAGGGCGGGATTGCTTTTGGCAAGCTTGTTCTTGAAGCTCAACTTTTCCTGTATTCCCTCACTTTTGGGATTTCTTCAGAATAGGAGGTGGTTTGAATGAAGGCTGTTCTAACAGATGAAAAAATACCAAGAAGGTGGTATAACATTCTACCTGATCTGCCAGAGCCTTTGGCTCCACCACTGGATCCAGAAACAGACAAACCAATGAAGCCCGAAAAACTGCTCCGCATCTTTGCGACAGAACTTATAAAGCAGGAAATGAGCATGGAACAATATGTTGGTATTCCAAAGAAAGTTCGTGAGCTCTATGCTAAAATAGGACGTCCGACACCTCTTTTCAGAGCTATAAACCTTGAAAAGCCCTGAAAACGCCAGCGAGAATTTACTTTAAGTACGAAGGTGCAACAGTAACGGGAAGTCACAAGATAAATACTGTATTAGCCCAGGCCTACTACGCGAAGGAGCAGGGGATCGAAAGGCTCGTAACTGAAACAGGAGCAGGTCAATGGAGAACCGCTTTAAGTTTAGCAGGAGCGCTCCTCAGACTGAAAGTCAGGGTCTATATGGCGCGTGCTAGCTATCAGCAGAAACCTTACAGGAAGACCATAATGCGCCTCCATGGTGCTGAAATTTATCCAAGTCCAAGCGACAGGACCGAAATAGGAAGAAAGTTCCTCAGTGATGATCCTAATCATCCCGGTGGTCTTGGTATAGCGACAAGTGAAGCAATAGAGGACGTCTTAAAGGATGAGGAAGCGTTCTCAATCATGTGCTTATGCACCAGACAGTTATAGGACTCGAAACAAAGGAAGAGATGAAAGAGTTTGAAGAGCCAGATGTGATAATCGGATGCGTCGGTGGTGGAAGCAACTTTGCTGGCTTAGCTTATCCTTTTGTTCATGATGTCTTAAATGGAAAAGCTGATTACGAATTCATAGCAGTTGAGCATGACACGCGGCGTTTACACCTATGATTACGGCAATTCAGGCGGCTACACATC
>JAMOPD010000022.1 GCA_027064745.1 Thermococcaceae archaeon | reverse complement strand
TTGACGTCACACAAAAACCATACTAAAAGCAAAGGACACGATGGCAAAAGGGCCAAGGCTAAGCTCCACACTATATCCTCAGTTACGAAAAAACGGGAAGAAATACAAGAATATAAACGAGAATGAATCTCCAAAGATGTTTGCTCATGAGACATCTCCCCATAAATTCACTAAAGCTTCCAAAGCTTTACCTTTTTTTGTAATGGATAACAAACCCATATAAACACCCCCAACCCAGCGAAACTCAAACTCACAAGCCCCCACCTGTTGTTAGTTTATACCACCACCAGAGCACCAGACCATAAGGGAGTACGTACGGAGACCGCGCTAATATTCCGACAATTAAAATTTGGGCTCCCAATGCCACCATGAGGACTTTATTCCAGTTATTTGGAGAAAATCTCTGGAAGATTCTCTTGGAGGGCAGAACCAAAACCAACAAAATGTAAAGAATGCCAAGGTACTGAGCGAGTTTATTGGCACTCATTACAAAGAACACGCCCATCGGAGGGAGATATGAAAGTAGGAGTGCACCCAGAGCGTTAATCCTTTTCTCAGGAAACAGTTTGTACCATATGGTCAGCCCAACGCCATTAACCAGAGGATAACTGACATATATGCAGCCTGAACATCCAAATGGGTCCCATATTTCGGAGACACCATTAAAGAGAGCCATGCAACTAAACTGGAAATACCTCCCAAGAGACCGCCAAAATAACTAACCACCGAGATAACAGCCAATAAAAGAAATAAATATAATAAAATTCAATATAACAATCATCTCCCAAGATGTTGTTACTCCCAGTTTTCTTCTAAGTAGTTTCAGCATTACGTATGCTTTCACTCATGTTCAAGAGTCTTTTAACCTCTCTATAAAGCCACCAGAGTAAGATTCCGTAAGACACCGCAAGGAATGTGTGAAAGAGGACTGCCAATAGAACCGCAGGAAGACACACGAATATTATCATTACTTTTTCTTGGTGGCATATCCTACGGAAACCATACCACATGCCAAACCACAGGAAAATTCCTGCGAGGGACATTGCCCCGTACTTAAAGAACAACACCATCAGGAGTGGAAGATACCCCAAGGACGCAAAGGAGCATACAGATTCAACTTCATTTCTACTTACTCCCCTCAAAGAATAGACAAGGGTTAACAGTGAGAGAGACAGCCAGAGCAAAAACACCGCAATGAGTGCCATAAGATCATTATTTTCGTGACTAACATTAGCAAGGTAGACAAAGGAAGCAAACAATGCACCAGTCCCCACAATCGCTTTGTGGTCTGAAATTAGGGCACCTATTCCGAGGATAACCCAAATAAAAATAGAAACAAGGAAAGGAACGTTCATCTTTCACCCCCCACAACTCCATTGTTATCCTGTTCTTCAGGCAGCCCCCCATCCAACAACCATTGAATCTCACTGCCCAACTTTGCCACATTGGGAAGATTCGACAATATTAATATTCCCCATCCTATTGGGTTACTACTCTCAGCAACTGTCAAAGTCACTCCCACTATATTGCCGGCAATGGATCCATAGTCTATTGCCTTGTCTGTACCGCTCCTTGTATCCCGATATACTATTGTTATCACGTCAGAAACTGAGTAGCTCAGTCCACTCAACTTTGCTTCAATCATATATGAGTGACCAGCGAACTTGTCAATGTACGTCCTGTAAATAGGCTTTCTAAAGTAATAGTTCGCTAGCTCGTCATTGACGGTTATCGTTATTGTCAGGTCATCCTGCATGTTTGTTGGAGTCAAGATTATGGTCTGCTTGTTGACAGTAACGCTGCTCGGACCGTTGGGCCACACTTTCTTACCCCCAAAATCAACCTCTTTCACACTTCCTCCCCACCCACGGGAGCGTAACCCCTATTAATCCGATCGTAACCGGGAACATCGTCAAGAAAAATCCCGTGGAGTCAAACATCAGCCGAAGATTGAATACACCACCTATGCCAAAATACGCTACGAAAAGGTCGAAAAGCTGTTTAGATTTTCCCCGAAGGCCTGATAGGGTGGTGTAACCGATGAAGTACCGTATAACCTTATCCCTGCAGCTCCTGGAGTTCAGGCGCCTACCGGCCCAGCAAATAGTTGCCATAAGAATGAATGCCACCACAACGCCTAATACTGTCCTGATTGAACTCCATACTCCAAAGTACTTGGCCTGCAAAAATAAAGAGGATAAAATTAAAGCCCAGTAGAGGGTTTTGAGACCATACATCCTTCCCATTTCTCTGTCTCCTTATACAGTCATGTGTCATCAATCTCAAGATAACTTCTTATACACCCAATATCCAATCAAAATAATCCCCATCAGGAATAGAGCGGAGATTAACGGTTCAACTCCCTCAAGGTACACAAAATAGATAATCCCAGCTATTGAAAGCATCCACATAAGATAGTGACGTTCTCTATCAGTGGCATTTGTCCAAAGTCTAAACCACAGCAGTTCATACATACAGAGCATAAGGGCAGTTAAAACCAGCGCCAAGATGACTCCTTCCACCCCATCTCCGAGTATGCCCAGATTAAGGAGCGAGAATGCAAAAGCCCCTATGATGTAGCCGTCCCGTTTAGGGCCGTTTTTGTACCCTGAGGTTGCAAGCTGAAGGACACTCATGGCAGTGACGTTAACGAAAGCGACCTGAAGAGCGATAGAAAGTCCCTGGAGGAAACCAATGACTATGAAAATGGAAAGGAGAGAAAAAATAACCGGAAGCGCTAATCGGTTGCACCTCATATCCCTCGCCCCCACCAATTCGCTAAAGTTTCTAAAGCTTTGTCTTTCCCATAGTAAAGGACTACTCCTAAGAAGACTCCAACAGGGTTAAATTCAACTCCTTTAATCTTCACTTTGAATCCTGATGGAGCCTTTAGTAACGTCCATGCAGATACATACGCCATCCCCCCGCTGAGTATGTAGTCTGCCGCAACGGTTTTAGCATCCATTGTGACCTTTACTGTGTGAACAACCATGCCAGAATAAAAGGACCAAGAATTCTCATCGCCCACGCGATAGCCGAAAGTATAAGTGAAACTTACCATGCCATACTCTCCATTCTTAAAGACTAACTTAGTGGCATCAGCAACGCTTATCGGAACCCATGTGCTGATCGTGAGGGGTATATTAAATCTCACTTCCGTAGTGGAGTGAGGATTAATAGTGAATTCACTCGGAATTGCTGACCAACTTCCCGAAACAGTATCCTCGAGAGCACCAGTTACCATATAACTTCCAACGGCCACTTTCTTAACCTCTACTGGCGCAGAAGCTATGTTCTTAAATTCAACCTCACACACCAGTGTGGCCCTGTAAGCTCCATTCTCATAGTCAAAGTAAGGATTCTTACAGAAAGAATCCTTCATAACTATCGGGGAGCTACCATTAACCTCTACGTACGCCATGGCCATTGTAATTCCACCGACTTTAAGGTAAAAAGTGGTATTTTGGTACAATTCAATGTCTGCAACCATAATGTGAGCTGTCCTATGGGACCCTATTGTAATAGCTCCCTCTGAAAGTGTATAATTAGTGCCCAGAACGTAATCATCTGGCCTCGGCCACCACACGTTTCCCGTATTGTCCACAAGCTCCACGGGCCAAGTCTGAGAGTAGTTAGCAGTGTTCTCAAGGGTTATAAACGCCACCGCGCTATCACCCGGTTTAAGCTTATCAGGAACCACTTCAAGCCACGCATACAGCCCATCAGGATCACGAGCAACGTTTAAATCACCACTCCATGGGTCAACCAGCGTCTTCACACCGTTCTCATCAACACTATAAAGCTTGACCTCATAAGAATGCTGACCACTCTCCGCAAGCCAGTGCAACGTGAACGTCATATCTGACGTAGATGGGATGCTACCTTCCGTTGAATCAACGAAATTACCGTCAATGAACAGCATCACTTTAACCTCCTTCTTTGTGAGGTACGAGTTCCTCACCTTAACAGTGAAGTTCACCATATCCCCAGATTTCGGCGAGGATGGGGAAGGAGTTACGTTCTTTATCGCAAGGGAGCCCGCCGAACCCGAATCAGAGGAAACGTGGATTACTCCACTGACTGTTTTGGAGTTGCTGCCTCCAAAGGAAAACGTGACCGAGTACTTGTAATCTCCAGCACTCTCATATGTTACGGTAGTCATGGTGACTGTTTGAGTATCCCCGGGATAGACTGTAACATCATCCGAGAAGTAGTTGGTTTTAGGAACTTCACTTCCCTCAGAGGGAATCTCTACGCTCGCCTCCCAGTGCCCGTAGATAGGAACCTGGTTGTTGTTAGTAATGACAAGCTGGAAGGTGACGCTCTGACCTTGGGTTATAGATGAGGACGGCTCTGGAATGACCTGAATGTGAACCCCGCCCTCCTGCATAAGGTCGTCGTAGGTTATCGTGAAGCTGTAGGATGTGCTGATCTGAGCCTTCTTGGGACCTCCAGCGATTTCAAAGCCTAGATTCTCCGATGTGGGCGTTGGAGTATCTGTGGAGGTGTAGGTTATTGTAACG
>JAMOPD010000021.1 GCA_027064745.1 Thermococcaceae archaeon | reverse complement strand
TATCTTAGAGCATGAATTCAGAGATGAGTATGAAAAGGGGTACTACACTGCTTGGGTTGAATTCTTAAAAGCATACCTCTCACAAAAAACTTTAGGTGTTAGAGGTGTCAAAAGATAGTCTGATGAAAAAACTAGAAGAGAAAATTAAAAAATGTCAAAAATGTGGACTTAGTCAGCTTAGAACCCATGCCGTGCCTGGCAGTGGAAGTTATGATGCTAAAATAATGTTTATTGGAGAAGCACCGGGTTATTGGGAAGACCAGAGGGGTTTACCGTTTGTAGGAAAAGCGGGTAAAATTCTAGATGAACTCCTTAAGGGAATAGGTCTTAGAAGAGATGATGTGTATATAACCAACATAGTTAAATGCCGCCCACCAGGGAACAGAGACCCTACCGATGAAGAAATAAAAGCCTGCTCTCCATATCTGGACAAGCAGATTGATATAATCCAACCCAAGATTATTGTTCCCCTTGGAAGGCACTCAATGACATATATTCTCAAAAAATTTGGCTTTGAACCGCAGCCGATAAGCAAAATCCATGGCAAAGTATTTGAAGCCCGTACTTTATTCGGTAAAATTCTTATAGTCCCCATTTATCATCCTGCAGTTGCCCTCTATCGTCCAGCACTCAAAGAAGAACTGCAGGCAGACTTCCGAATTCTCAGAGAAATCCTCAATACAAAAGGGTAAATCTTCATATTTCAATATACTATTCGAGGTATCCTCAATTTCATGCGGAATAATCTCCTCTGATTTTAAAGCTCTTCTGGGAAAGGTTTTTATGGAGTAAAAGTACATTAGCGTACTTGAGAATACACCAATGATCATAATATCTCCAGTAGAAAACAAACAGCTATCAACGTGCATATATGTATTGTTGTCTTATTATATTTGCTAGAAATCCAACTTAGATGAAAAGAAATTCGATAAACATGACAAAATGTCAATTATTATTCAGAAACACTTATAAAACCATCTAGGATTTTTGAATGAGAAAATGTTGGAGGTGGAAATGTGTCTGACTTCGGTGTATTGTCTTTGCTACCACCTCTGGTAGCTATTATCTTAGCCATCTGGACAAAGAGGGTTATACTTGCATTATTTGCAGGTGTCTGGATTGGTGGAGTGATGGTCTCTGGATGGAACCCAATAACAGGAACCACCCAGACTCTGAACTGGATCGTTAGTAATGCCACTGATGACTGGAATGTCAAAATACTCCTCTTTGATTTCCTTATCGGTGCTGGAGTAGGGCTGATTTACAAATCAGGCGGTGCATTTGCAATAGGGCGAGCGTTAGTCAGCAGAGTTAGAACTAGTAGAGGTGCTTCCATTATGGGCTGGATCCTCGGTGTCCTCATATTCTTCGACGACTATACAAACACCATCATCGTCGGTAACACGATGAGACCGATTACAGACAGAACAAGGGTATCAAGAGAAATGCTGGCTTATATAGATGACTCCACAGCCGCACCTGTTGCAGGTCTGGCCATAGTATCAACTTGGATTGGTTATGAGGTTGGTCTCATAGGTGACGCCTTCAAGGACCTCAACGTCAGCTACGGTGCCTACGTCGCCTGGATGCACAGCGTTCCCTACAGGTTCTACTCGATTCTGGCAATAATTCTCGTTCTCATAGTCGCTGCAACGCACAGACACTACGGTTCAATGCTTAAAGCTGAAATGCGTGCTAGAACAGAAGGTAAGGTTCTCCGCGACGGTGCAAAGCCACTGATGACCACTGAAGTCGACCTTGGAATGCCGAAGGAAGGAGGTAGTGTGCATCTATTCATATGGCCAATATTGACCCTCATACTCATAACACTTGTCGGAATGTGGTACACAGGAGCAACCGCATATCATGACGGTTTTGTTTCTGATACTCAAGATGTTCTTACAGTTATTGGGCTTTCAGATCAGGAATCAAAGATACTGGACGAGCTAATGTCTGGACAGGATGTTGTCCTCCATAACGTCCTCATAACTCCATATAATGAAAGTGTTGAAAGGTTTTTTTATATCGATTCCACATCAGCCCAGGAAGCATATAACTCATCCGTGAAGAAGGTCTTGGATATTGCAGGTATAACAGGTAAGGAAGAGGAGAATATCCTAAACAGTCTTTACAATGGCATTCCCTACAAAATAGGGTCTCTCACTCTTGAACACTATAAAAAACCTAGCATAATGGATGTCCTCAGCGATTCCGACTCTGCTCTTGCTCTGCTCTGGGGCTCATTTGCTATGGTTGTCGTTGCATTCTTCCTCGTGCTCCTCACGAAGCAGATGAACATTGAGGAGGCAGAGGATGCAATAATAAAAGGTATGAAACAGATGATCATAGCAAATACCATCCTGCTCTTGGCATGGAGCATTAAGAGTGCCACCGATGCTGTCGGAACAGCCCCGTATATTGTCGATATAGCCAAGAGCGCAGGAGTCACCGGAGGTGTTGTGCCGCTTATAGTATTCCTCGTTGCAATGTTCATATCCTTCACAACGGGAACGAGCTGGGGAACATTCAGCATCATGATGCCAATAGCCATACCACTCGCTTACGGTGTTACTGGTCATGTGGGCCCGGAGGTATTCGCAGCTATCGGTGCGGTCTTTGCCGGCGGAATCTTTGGTGACCACTGCTCTCCAATAAGCGATACGACAATCATGAGTTCGATGTTCTCTGGAAGTGACCACATTGACCACGTCACGACGCAGATACCATATGCTGTAACAGCTTCAAGCGCTGGCCTCGTACTTTACCTGCTCTTTGCAATAGGCATAAGAAGCTGGATAGTTCTCCTTCCAATTGGGATTGTACTTCTCGTTGGTGCATGGTACGTCCTCACTGAATGGTACGGCAGAAAGTATGGAATACCTCATGGACAAGTTCCGATATATGTTGTGGAAGAATGAGTTTTCATTTTTCCTAATTTTTATTAAGGGTTTTATGTATTCTTTTTGGTGAGGTCAATGCTGGTGAGAGCGTTTATACCTGCACATATAACCGCATTTTTCTTTCCCAGATTTCACGAGGATCCTCTAAAGGCAGGCTCCTTAGGAGCGGGTGTCAATCTCGATAGAGGAACAAACGTCTTTGTTGTCACTGAGAAGGGGGTAAAGAGGCATATTCGCGTGGCCTTTAACGGCAAACCTGTAAAGAAAAGCACTGCCAGAATCAGCTATAGCGTAGCAGAGGAAATTATTCCCCCTGAGTTTAGAGGAAATGTTGAGATATGGCAGTACTTTGATTTTCCAAATGGCCATGGCTTTGGAAACAGCGCGGGCGGAGCTCTGGGAACGGCCCTTGCACTGGCCTATGCCTTCAAAAACAAAACCCTCCTCCAAGCCAGTCAAGTAGCTCACAAACATGAGGTTATCAATGGCGGTGGTCTTGGAGATGTAATAGCTCAGCTTCATGGTGGTATTGAGATGAGAGTAAAGGCAGGTTGCCCCGGAATTGGTATTGTGGATAACATCTTTTTTGAGGATTACAGAGTCCTTGCGATTCCTTTCGGCAGGCTAAGCACAAAGGAAATCCTTAAAGGAGATATTATCAGGCAGATTGAGGTTAATGGAAAACAGGCTCTTGAGAGGCTTAAGAAAAAGCCCACTCCCGAAAACATGATGTATTTGGCCAGAGAATTTGCTGAAAGCACGGGGCTCATGGAAGGAGAACTCCTTGAAATAGCGAGGGAGCTGGACAGGGTTCTAAGGCTCCCGTCTTCAATGGTAATGCTTGGGAAGAGTATATTCGCCCTTCTCCGGGAGGATGAAGTTTCAGGAGTAAAGGAGGTTCTCAGCGATCTTTCAATAGAAAAATACGCAATCTGTGGAATCTACAACAGCAGGCCTGAGGTTGGCAGGTGGACGGGCTAAACATTTTTTACCTTCGGCTTCCATATCTTTTTAGGTGATGGTTATGAAATATAGCGAGCTTGCAGGCTTATATCAGAGGCTTGAAAAGACCACTTTAAAAACCCTGAAAACAAAGTATGTGGCTGAATTTCTCAGGAGTGTTGGAGATGCCCGACTGCTTGAGATTCTGCCCTATCTTATCCTTGGAAAGGTTTTTCCAGACTGGGATGAGAGAGAGCTTGGAGTGGGTGAGAAGCTTCTAATAAAGGCAGTTTCAATGGCCACCGGTGTTAAAGCTGAGGAGATTGAGAACTCTGTAAAGGATACAGGCGATTTAGGTGAGAGCGTTGCATTAGCCCTGAAGAAGAGAAAACAAAAAAGCTTCTTCTCCCAGACGCTGACAATTGAAAGGGTTTATGAAACATTCGTCAAGATAGCTGAGACGAGTGGAGAGAGAAGCCAGGATAGGAAGCTGAAATATCTCGCAAACCTCTACATGGATGCAAAGCCCGAAGAAGGCAAGTATCTCACAAGAACAATACTTGGTACGATGAGAACAGGAGTAGCTGGGGGTATTCTCAGAGATGCCATCGCAGAGGCGTTCAAAGTACGGGCAGAGCTTGTTGAGAGGGCATACATGCTCACAAGTGATTTTGGTTATGTTACTAAGATTGCAAAGCTGGAAGGTGATGAGGGGCTTAGTA
>JAMOPD010000020.1 GCA_027064745.1 Thermococcaceae archaeon | reverse complement strand
CACTTGAGAAGTTAAAGAGCTCTGCTAGGGGAATGTGTATATTTATCTGATTTCCTAAAGTGAATGTTAATGCTCCAACATAGCCAAAAACGTAACTTAATGGAATTCTCAGCCCCCATAGACGCAGCATCCCGAGAAACATGCTCTTTTTGGTGTGGCCTGAGCTCTGAAAGACATTAGTGACAACTACAAAAATTCCGTTAAAGAAAGGAACTGATGACAGGAAGTATAGCAGAACTATTTTGCTCTCTTCTATGACTGCGGGATCATTGAGGAATATCTTAAAGAGTGGAACCCTGAATATTGCTATCATGAGAACTGCGAGTGTTGCTATGGCAAAATTCACCATCATAGTCCTCTCGGCGATTTTTTTGGCTCTTCTGTAGTTTTCAGCTCCTACATTCTGGGCTATCATCGTCCCCATAGCTTGGCTTATACCCCTGGAAATGCTCGTCAGGAAGTTCACAAGACGAGTTGTAATTGTGTAAGCGGCGTATGTAACATCTCCAAATCCAAATATTATACCAGTCAACACAACAAATCCAAAGCTGTTGGCAGATTGACCTATGGCAGAAGGTAAGCCAACTTTGAAGATTCTCCCATAGAACTCAAGATCCGGTCTCAGGTCATCGGCAGTGAGATGTATTCCAACTTTTCCTTTGAACAAGAGATATGCTCCTATTACAGAACCTGTTGTGTTGGATAAGATTGTTGCCAGAGCGGCTCCTCCTACTCCAAGCTTTGGAAAGCCTAAAAGTCCGAATATCATGATGGGATCTAAAACTATGTTCATGCCGACTGTGAGAAAGCTTATCTTTACCGGAGTTTTTGTATCCCCAGCCGCTCTGAGTAAAAACTGGAATGCCATAAACGTGAAAGCAAAAGGAATTCCAGCGAAGATTATTCGGAGATAACTCAGGGCGTATGGATAAACCGTTTCAGTTACCCTCATGAAATGGAGGGCATATGGGGCTATTAAATACCCTATCACAGCTGTTATTGAGGCAAAAATCATCATGAGGGAATAAAGGGCGCCTGCAGCTCGATTAGCCTTGTCATACTGTTCTGCTCCGATATACTGACCTACAAAGGCAAATCCAGCCATTGCAAAGCCCATTCCCAACGCCATAAGTGTTCCAATGACTGGCCATGAGGTTCCTGGAGCTGATAATGCTTCCCTGCCAAGTTTTCCGAGCCAGAAAGTGTCTGTTATGTTGTAAACGACCTGAATTATATTGCTAACAATTAAAGGCCAAGCTAAGCTCAAGAGTGTTCTTTCAATATTTCCTGTGAGAATCTCTTCTCTCATTTGTTGCACTTTGCTATTCTTCATTTCCAATCAGATGGCAATCGAAACGATGATATAAAAGCTTTATGGTATCCTTACAAAACTATAAAAAGTGGCATGGAATCAAAGTAGACTGCCCTATACTGGATTTATTATCAGCTCACAGGGTATCCTGGCAGTATCATCAAAGGAAGAAGAAAAGGATATCAGAAGATGTCCTCTTCATCTTTGAAGATGTTTCTTCTTGCATTCTCAAGCATGATTCTCTGCTCTTCTCTTGCGACAACTTCTCTAATGAGCTTTACTGCATCTGGGTTGGCTGAAATGCTATCAATTCCAAGTCTTACAAGCTTCCTTGCCATCTTTGGATCACTTCCTGCCTGTCCACAAATGCTGGTCTCTACACCGTACTTCTTACAGACTTTTATAACATGCTTGATTAGTTTAAGTACAGCTGGATGTGTCTCATCGTAGAGCTTGAAGACTCTTTCGTTGTCTCTATCAAGAGCGAGGGTATATTGAGTGAGATCGTTGGTGCCAAAGCTAATGAAGTCAATACCCTCTTTGCAGAGATCCTCAATTATGAGAGCTGAGGCTGGTGTTTCGACCATAACTCCAAACTCCACATCCTTTCCGGGCTTGAGACCAACTTCCATGGCTATTTTCTTGGCCTCTCTCACCTGCTCTACATGGCTGACGAGCGGGAGCATAACGCCGATGTTGTCGTAGCCTTCATCCACGAGCCTCTTGATGGCCTTGAACTCGGCCCTGAGGAGCTCCGGCTGGTCAAGACCTCTTCTAATTCCTCTCCATCCGAGCATCGGGTTCCTCTCTTCTGGTTCTTCTTCTCCGCCTGGGAGCTCCCTGAATTCATTTGTTGGGGCATCTAAAGTCCTGTACCAGACTCTCCTCGGATAGAATGCCTCGACAACAGTTCTAATACCTTCAACAAGCTTATTGACGAGTTCTTCCTCCTTGCCCTCCCTGATGAACTTGATCGGGTGGGCGCCTATGCCGAGAATCATGTGCTCAGCCCTAAGCAGTCCAACACCGTCGGCACCTGTAGCTGCTGCCCTCTCGGCAACTTCGGGCATGGAGATGTTGACCTTGATTTCAGTGGCAGTGATGAGCGGCGCTCCTGCAACGACGACCTTACCCTCGGCCTTCTCTTTCTCTTCCTTCTTGACGAGGCTCTTGACTATGCCCTCGTAAACGACACCCCTGGTACCATCGACTGTGATTAACATACCATCTTTAAGGACCTTAGTGGCCTCTTTAGTCCCGACGACAGTTGGAATTCCAAGCTCTCTACCAACGATAGCTGCATGACAGGTTCTTCCGCCTTCATCTGTGACTATGGCTGAGGCTCTCTTCATGGCCGGAACCATGTCTGGGTTGGTCATGGTGGTAACGAGAACGTCGCCCTCCTTGACCTTGTCGATCTCGCTGACATCAAGAAGTATGACGACTTTTCCTGCACCAACACCCGGTGATGCTCCGAGACCCTTAAGGAGAACCTTCATCTCCTCGGTCATCTCAGCCTCCTCCGTCTTGACCTCCTCCTTGAGGGTAGTGATCGGCCTGCTCTGGACTATGTATAGCTTGCCGTCATCCTTGTCGTAAGCCCACTCTATGTCCTGCGGCCAGCCATAGTGCTCCTCAATCTTGGCACCCATCTTGGCTACCTCAATTATCTGCTCTTCAGTGAGAACCTGTTTTTCAACCCACTCCGGACCAAGGAAGTCTGCAACTTTGACGAGAACTGTTCCCTTTCCTGTCTCTGGGTTGCGCACATACATAACCTCTTTCTTAGCAATGTACTTCTCCTTTATCTCCCAAGTGCCCTTCTTAACTATGTACTCATCTGGAGAAACTGCACCACTAACGACGGCCTCACCGAGTCCCCAAGCAGCGTTGATCATAATCTCGCTCCTGTCATTGGTGACTGGGTTGGCAGTGAACATAACACCGCTGGTCTCGCTGTTGACCATCTTCTGAACTACAGCTGAAAGGTAAACCCTTCTGTGGTCGAAGCCCTGTTTTGCCCTGTAGAATGTAGCCCTTGCAGTCCAGAGTGATGCCCAGCACTTCTGGACGTTCTTAAGGACATCTTCATCCCCATAGACATCGAGATAAGTCTCTTGCTGACCTGCAAAGCTTGCATCTGGAAGGTCTTCAGCTGTAGCAGAAGAGCGGACTGCAACATAAACAGCATCCTTGTTGAACCTCTGGCTAAGCTTGTGATATGCATCAAGTATCTCATCAGCTATCTCCTTTGGCATTTCCATTGAGGTTATCTTCTCCCTTATTTTTGCAGTATTTTCAAGAAGCTCCTTTGAATCATCTACATTCGTTTTGCTGATAACCTCCATGATCCACTCTTGAAGCGTTCTTCCATCTTCAACCTTAACGTTTTCAACAAAGTATTTGTAGGCCTCAGCAGTAACACAGAATCCTGGTGGGACAGGTATTCCAAGCTGTGTCATTTCTCCAAGGTTTGCACCTTTTCCTCCCACAATGGGCACGTCTTCCTTCTTAAGCTCCTCAAACCATTTTATAAATCTGTATTCACTCATCTCAATCCCTCCTTTTTAGAATGGATAACCGGTGGTGATATACGGAAAATCCTATTTAAAATTAACTATCCAAAGGTGTTCTTTGGCGTACATGAATGAAAAAGGAAGCAAAATGTGTTCATTGGAATTGCACAGCCTGCTGGGATTTTTAACTTTTTAACTAAAGTTTGGAAGGGGATGTAACTTTAGGATATCGTTCAGGAGCAGTAATGCTTTTTTATCCCCATATATATAACTGAAAATTTTATATATGTCTATTGTTGCTTGTAATGGATGTTGTTCTTTTGAAGGATTGAAACTTTCTGTTATTATTTTAAAGACTCTGTTCTCCATTTCTGACATTCCTGCGACATGATATATCATGAGGGCTTTGACATAGGTGGAACGGGAGTAACCATATTCAATCTTTTCATTTTTAAACCTACCACTTTCATCTTCTTGGCTTTTTAACCATTCCGCGCTCCTTTTAATTGCCATAAGAACGGTTTTATTTCCTGTTAGCTGGTAGTATCTTGCGAGACTTGAAGCTATCGCAGTTGTGGTTCCAAGATTGTCGTTCCAGCTTCCATCGCTCTTCTGCTCATCAAGTATCTTCTTTAGGATGTTCCGTTCAGTTGTCTGATTGAGCACTCCCAACTCCTTGTAGATGGGCAGCATCAGTGCATCTGTGACGAGGCCTCCCCATTTGTCTTTTGGAGTTGTCATTATGAAGTCTCTTCTCT